>JAAVGQ010000082.1 GCA_014800105.1 Bacteroidales bacterium
GAGAATTTTCCTGAAATTTTCAGAACGAAGTTAAAGGTCGATATTTTTGAAATTCATTACAAACATTACTATTTTCATTTATCCGTGGCATAAGTTACTATCGCCTCGGCCAATCGTCACGCATCTGCGTCCGCTTGTTTCGGTCACGATGGGCCCCCATCGCTCCCTCACTGCGCGAACACAGCTGTATAACGCTTGACCGCCTCAGCTTAAACAAATATTGGGAAACGGGGTCTAAAAGTAGGCGCTATGCTTTTTCACGGGAGTGATACCCTCGCTACCGATGTTCCCGGAGATGCGGCAAGCTCCTGCAAGGATATTTGAGGGAACAAACAGCGGGGATGCCGGGTCGAGGGAGTTTACTCGTACATGTCCCTGAGAGTGAATGTACAAGCCATCTTTATCGTAGATCCCTACGTGAACAATACGGCCGGTTTTCGCGCTCTTGAAGAACACGAGATCGCCCTTGCTGTATTCCTTATAATCAGTTCCGAGGGGCTTGCCCACCATAGCCTGCTGGCTTGCATCACGCGGGAGAATGATACCCTGATTGAGATAGCAGATTTTTACAAGGCCCGAGCAGTCCATTCCGGCTGTTGTGGTACCACCCCATAGGTAGGCGACACCCATGAGTGCGCGTGCCATGCTGATGATTTTGTCAACATCAACATCAGCATCCGTGAGTTGTCGCAATGAGATAACCGATGAGTTGGCCAGGCGTCCCACACGGCCGTCGGGGAGGCGAATGTCAGTAGAATCCTTGACTTTGCTACCCATGACTTCGACTATTGAGCCGGAATTGATATCAGAGACAGGAGTCCCGAATCCGTCGTTTGAGACCACGCGTCCGGTGTAACTGTCAGTGAACATAACGCGGGGTGCTTTCCTCCATTTCTTGAACGAGCTCTGAGTGAGCGGCTGTATACCGTTTCCAATTACGTACCCCTGATAGCCCTCAGGACTCTCGACCATCCACCAGCTGTCAGCTTTCTCAAGTAGCTTGAGCGGAGTTCCCATCGTGACTTGCGAGACCATCTCGTTGGAATGACCGGGAGCCGAGCGGATACAAGCTGTTGCAACCTTAACCAGTCCCATTGCTGAGTCACGTTCCTCCACAGGATAATTAAGGGCGTGGATAGAAAATCCACACCCTGTAAATGATGCTATAATAAGTAGTGTCTTAAAAAAATGATTCATCAAGAACACATTTTTATATTACGGGTTTTAATAGTCTGCGAGTTTTATTTAGCGGCAAGACCGTTGATGACTTCCTTGATTGAAAGAGCAAGTGCATCAGCTTTCTCAGGAGTTGAAGCCTCGGCATAAATGCGGATGATGGGCTCGGTATTGCTCTTGCGCAAGTGTACCCATGAGTCAGCGAAGTCAATTTTCACGCCGTCAATATCAGTGATCTGCTCGCCGGCAAATTTTTCCTTCACGGCTTCAAGAAGGGCATCAACGTTGATTGCCGGGGTAAGTTCGATTTTGTTCTTTGAGATAGAATAGGGAGGATAGGTGGCTTTTAGTTCTGAAACCTTCTTGCCTGACTTGGCGATCAGGGTGAGGAAGAGAGCCACTCCCACGAGGGCGTCGCGTCCATAGTGAGAGGCGGGATAGATGACACCGCCATTACCTTCTCCTCCAATCACGGCTCCGGTTTCTTTCATCTTGGTTACCACGTTGACTTCGCCCACGGCAGCTGCTGAGTAAGAGCAACCATGACGGTGAGTGACGTCACGGAGAGCACGTGAAGAGCTCAGGTTAGACACGGTATCGCCGGGAGTTTTTGAAAGAACATAGTCTGCAATAGCCACAAGGGTATACTCCTCGACAAACATCTCGCCGTTCTCCATCACGATAGCAAGACGGTCAACGTCAGGGTCTACGACGAAACCGACGTCAGCTACACCGGCTTTCATGAGATCGGAAATCTGGGTGAGATTTTCGGGGATGGGTTCGGGGGTGTGGGCAAACTTTCCATTTGCCTCGCAGTTGAGCTCGATGATATTCTTAACGCCGAGAGCGCGGAGCAGCTGGGGAATTACGATGCCGCCAACTGAGTTTACCGCGTCAACGGCAACTGTAAAGTTGGCTTTAGCAATGGCGTCAACGTCAACAAGGTCGAGCTTAAGAACGCTGTCAATGTGCTTGAGGTTGTAAGTCTCGTTGGTAAACACATGACCAAGCTCGGTAACGGGAACGAATTCAAATGACTCGTTGGCCGCAATTTCGAGAACGGCTTTACCTTCAGCATCGTTCAGGAACTCACCATGGTGATTGAGGAGTTTAAGGGCGTTCCACTGTAGGGGGTTGTGGGACGCGGTAAGGATGATACCGCCGCAAGCCTTCTCCATGGTAACGGCTATCTCAGTGGTGGGAGTTGATGCGAGACCGATGTTGATTACGTCATAACCCATGGCATTGAGGGTGCCGGCCACGAGGTTGAATACCATGTGACCTGAGAGTCGTGCATCACGACCCACGACGATTGTATTGGTTGTGAGCGGGCAAGTCTTGCGGATGAGAGTTGCATAAGCCGCTGTAAATTTTACGATATCCAATGGGCTGAGACCATCGCCCGGCTTACCGCCGATGGTGCCGCGTATACCTGAAATTGATTTGATAAGAGACATATTTGAAGCCGAATTATATTAAGTAAGTATTACTTGTGAACTGACTTAGTTGCTGAGGGGAACGAAATAACGCAGATTATAGAGATAGGGGCTAACGTTGGCTATCTCGCTTGTGAAGCCAATCTGTGATTTAATGATGAGGTTAACCTCGCAATCAATACCGAGGTACTTCAGTGGTTCCTGAATTCCGGTGCCATACTGAGTGGTTGACTGCAGCGTGGTGTTATTGAAGCGGAATGATGTGGGGTTATAGTTGATGTCGATTGCGTTACCTTCTCCCACCATTTCATCATATTTATAGAAGTATGAGAGATTGTAGCGAGTGAAGCGGAAGAATATGAGCTGGTCATCAGTGGCCATGTTATTCTTGCGGTCGCCTGAGCGAATCACCTGCATGTAGAGGGTACCTTCATCATCAAGACGATAGAAGGGNGCATCAGGCCCTTCCTGAAACACGGTATCAGCAGGAATGGAGTTCTCAACCTTATGGTTGCTGAGGTACAGGTTAATTGCTTTATTCTCATCAACCAGGCGGCTGGCATAGCTCTTGCCATTGTTGCATGAAGAGAATAGTGCGGCTGATGCAAGCACGGCAAGAATATAGAAAGAGATATTCGATNAAATCTTCATTGGGTAAATATGATATAATGTTTGAGTTATAATTTTTTCAAAGGTTTGGTTTTATCAGGCAGGAGCGGGTCATACTGCGGCATTACCTCAATGAGCTTTGCAACGCATTCTTCCATAGAGCCTAAAAACTCGCCGCCGGCAGCGTTGAGGTGGCCACCGCCGTTGAAATGNTCCGAGCAAATCTTGTTGACGGGAAAATCGCCCTTTGAACGGGAGGATACCTTGATATAATCCGGCTCCTGTCTCAGGTAGAATGAGTAGGTAANATCCCTGAGCTGGAGCGGAACGTTTACGAGGCTTTCAGTATCACCTTTCTGATANCCCNGGCTGTTNAGCTCGTCCATAGTGAGNGTAATGAGTGCTGCCTGNTGCTCGGGNAAAAGCTGAAGCTTCCGGTCGACGGCATAGGCGTTAATCTTCAGCCTGGAGAGGTTGGAGGTATTAATGATATTAGTGTAAAGACGGTCCTTGTTTATGCCNGCTTCAAGTAACTTAATGATGATTGCGTAAAGCTCGGGATCGTTGGAGTTNTACGAAAAGTTGCCGGTGTCAGTCATCATGCCTGTATAGATACAAGAAGCGATTGTCTTGTTGAGCAGAGGTAGCAGACCCAGCGCGCTGATTACGCGGAAAAGCAGTGCACAGGTTGATGATTCATTGGGGCGGGAAATCAATACCGTGGGGAAATCCTCGGGATAGAGGTGGTGGTCAATCATGACCTTGGGTGCTTTTGANGCGAGCACGTGGGGGCCCACGCGGTCGATTCGCTTGATGGAATTGTAGTCGAGGCAGAAGATGAGGTCAGCCTCTTCAATCAACTGCTTGGCGAATTCTTCGTANCGTGAATAAATGACAATATCCTTAGAGCCCGGGAGGTAGAACAGATTCTGAGCAAACATGTCGGGCGTAATAACCTTGACCGTTTTACCAAGGTCAGAAAGCAAGTGGTACAGAGCCAATGATGAGCCCACAGCATCCCCGTCAGGAGCGATGTGAGTGGTAATCACAACATTTCGGCAACCGGCAATGAGCTTGCTCAGTCGGTTGATTTTATCTTTGTCGATAGTCTGTTCAATCGTCATGGATAGAGTTTTGAACCACAAAGATACAATATTATAGCGTGTTGCCCAACTTAAATAATAATAAAATCACACAAAAATATGCTCACTGCGCTACAATTCCGCGTAAAACATTGGCATANCCNTCNGCCATTTTNGNNGNNGTAAANTGAGAGNCGATCATTTTACGATTAAATTCTCTCATTCTTCTTAGCCATGATGGTTTACAGTCAAGCGCGCGAATAATAGCATCCGCTATATTGTTGGCAAAAATATTAGCATTGAGAAGGTCATCTCCNACNNGNGCGACAAAAGCATTNNTNCCGTCATGGTATATATCAGGAAAAGCTGCTCGGTCCGAAACGATAACCGGCAACCCGTCATTTATCATTTCAAGTGCCGAATATCCGAATGGCTCGCTGTAAGATGGCATGATACCTACATCAGCAGCGGCTCGCCATGTCCTAAGATCATTACGTGGTAGCAGTCCGGTGAATATCAATCGTGAGGTTACAGGTGTAATATATTTCATAAAGTCTCCAAACCCAGAGAGTGAACCACACATGATGCATCTTAGTTTGGGTCGCTGCTGCATAAGTTTACGCATGGCAATCAGCAGGGGAACGATTCCTTTGTGACGCACGGGGCGTCCTGCAAAAATTATCAATTCCTCATCATCATTGAATCCCAGTTTCCTACGGGCAGTTTTTCGGGATAGCTTTCTTTTTTCAGATGATTCAATTCCGTTGTACACAGTTACAGCTTTGTTTTTGTCAACTCCGTAAGTTTTCAGCATCACTGAGTGCATGAATGGTGAAATGCTCATCACGCGGTCAACAAGGTCATAGATATCCACTTCAGTACGGCAATACTTCCTCACNTTATTAAAAGTTTCTTCTGAGACAATTGCAGNACGCTTGCCATCAACCCATATTTCATGCAAAAGTTTATTATCACCCAGTAGCGCGGCTCCCCATCCAAGATCATGAACGGTAAACATGATTTTACTCAGGGGAAATGCTTTTTTTAATTCCTTGATAAAATCGGCGGCCGGAGAGTGATTGAGCATAAAAACATTGTGAGGATCATCCGCAATGAATTCTTTCAATATGTTAGTGATCAAATGTCCGTTTTCACGCCACCGACCACCATTTATATATGGCAGACAAATCTGGCGACTACCGTAGGGTAGAGTTTTTTCATTTGGAGAAGCATCACAATGATTCAGTGATACCAACGTGACATTAATATCATCTATAGCAGCAAGATTTGGCAACAGAATATCGCGGTAAGTACCAATACCGTTTTGCAGTGAGCTGTTATATTCGTCAAAAAAGAATGCGTTAATCATGGGAAAGTGTATTAGAGTTTTTTCAGATTAAATAGGAAAATAGATGTAGTCTTCAGGTACGTAGGGCGGTGGTATTACCTTGCCGTTAAAAATAACTGTAGGTGTCCCGTTCAGATTATTGTCTTTGTTCCATTTCTGATGTTTCTCGAATTCTTGAATAACCTCTGGAGCGTCAGTATTAAGTCCCATGTCTTTAAAGAAATCGGCTCCTTTCATTTTCCCACCGGCATACCATTCAGTCAACAGATTCCAAGTTTTTTCAGGTCCCAGTTGTAAATAAGCGGCAATTATCAATTTATTGATCTCGCTCTTTTCTTCTGAAAAATAGGTAAGTACATAGCTGATATTTAAATCTTTGCCGGGCAGGTTCTCAATTCGTTCATGCATCTTTGCGCATGGCCCGCAATAAGGATTACTGAATACCGTGATATTGCGCTCAGCTTCGGGATTTCCGAAAATCAGGGAGCTGCAT
>JAAVGQ010000083.1 GCA_014800105.1 Bacteroidales bacterium
GTATTCAAGTTCAATGGTTGAGCGACTCAGTTTCAGGATGTCGAGTGTACCCACTTCGGGCAGATGAGTAGCAACTGTAGGCGCAAACTGGTCGTAGTCAAAACGCAGGAGTAGCTTGTCGCCTTCCTGTTTCCAGGTGCCGGTGCAGGCGGGGGCACCGTGGTTAGCTTCTTCAGGCCACATGATAATTACGATTGAGCTTTGGAATTTGAATATCATGTAGGGTGGCCCATAGTTGGGATCGGGCTCTCCGTCAATATTGAGCTCGTCAACCCTCCAGGTGCCAAACCAGTCACCTATGTCGCCGTTATTGCGTGTACACGAGCATGCAAGTATACACGCAATGGTTGCGAGGAAAGTAACGAATATATTTTTTAATCTTTTCATTGAGTAGTCTGAATTTTATCGGCGCAGTTTATTTACGTCGAGGTTGCATACCATTGAAACGAAGCAACCGAAGGAGTTGCCATAGAGTGTTCCATGGTCCATTGCTACCGAGCCTTTAAAGCGCATGTAGTCATTGCGAGGGAATGGTCGGTAGATAACCTCAGCCATCCATGAAGTGTCGTGGCGTGAGACAGCGCGGGGAATGCGCACGGTGCCCCAGCTCTTGCGGTAACCGCCTAACAGACGGTAGCTGACGTTGTTGGAAATCGTTCCGGTAATGCCAACATGAAAACCTCTCACAGCATTGTCGGCAAACTGGAGATAGCCGTCAAGATTATATATGGGCGAGGGAAGGAATGGAGTGCCGAGCGACATTCCATAGTTAGCATAGGCATTATAATGATAGTTATTATAGTAGTCATCGCCACCGTCAGTGTGGACGGGGATGGTACAGCCGGGGATGTCATCGGGGTCGAAATGAATGGGTCCTGACTGGTTAGTGAAGTCAAGATATTCAACAACTGCACCGTCTACTATACCTTTTTGCTTAAATTTATATTCGATACCCCACAAGCCGTCAAAGCCGTTTAGGAAACCGATGCCTGAGCCTGTTTCCCAAGGTTTCTGGAGATAGCCTTTGACGGTGTCTCCCCAGGGAAGGTTATATCTCAAATGAATATCCCAGCTTCCGAGCAAGCTTCCGAGATAGTAAGATTCGTCGCCTTCAGTGGGGAAAAACATCTTGAAAAATTCTTTTATTCCGGCGGGATTTTTCTCGACCTTGGTGACGCGGCCGTCACGATAAGTAGTAGTGGTACCGCCAAAGAATCCCGCAACCTGCATTCCCACGGTTACCGAGAATGGCATGGTTGACTTGGAGCGGAAATAGCAGCGCTTGTAGGTATAGAGGGGACCGAGGCAAGTGTGGGCATTGTAGTGGTTGGCGTGGTTTTTAATCCAGCCGTTATCGCTCATCTTGCCATAACTTATTTCCCCTTGGATTTCGACCCATCCGTTGGTGAACGGAATTGGCTGGAAACCGTTGAATCCGGCTCGCACCTGGGGGATTGCACGAGCATTGGGGCTCTCGATAAGGTCGCCTGATGACAGCTCGTCATCAAGAAGTGCCGAGTGGCTGTTGACAAGGCCGGCCTGGAGGAAGAGCGAGCGGTAGTCAAGACGTCCGTAAAGTTGCTGGAGCCACACCACGGGGGGGCGCTGAGGGTTGGTAATCCACTCTTTGTCAGCCTCGACGTAGCGGGCGTAGTCGGTCTTGTTAGTCAGGGACATAATTCCTTCAGCCCCCCAGCTGTATTTCCAGCGTGAGTTACGGATGCTGTCAGTGGCATGAACCCCGGCGTCAACGAGAAAAGTATTTGATTGTGTGATGCGCCCGTGGTTGTTAGAAGCCACGTAGTAAGGCGCAAATGTTCCCGAGCTCGCGCCGGCTATTACTTCAGCATCTATCTGCAGCGGATAGTCCGCACGTGCCACGCCGGGCGTGGCGAGCAAACCCAGAGCTGAGATGATGGATGTGAGTAATCGGCGTGACATTGGTATCTGTAATAAGAGAGATGGTTAAAGGCGCTCGTCCTGATTATAGCTCTCGATGTGACGGCGTTTCTTTTCCTCAAAAATTTCGCTGATGGCAAAGAAAATTCCGGTTTCTTCCACATCGCCAAACATGTCGTTGATGGAAGTGCCCAGCATGTGCATCGTGGGTGACAGGCTCATGTAGGCGTTCACAAGCGGGGGAATATTGAAACCCTTTGCTCTCACGGCATTGTTGAGGATACGGTAGTCTTCCTTAAATGTAGAGCCAGTGAAGAGGGCTTTCATCTCGTTTACATCTATGTCAGGCTCCAGGGAGGTGATGGGGTAAACAAGGTGTTCAGGATCAGGGAAATGCTTGGACAGGAAATAGAGAATCATGTCGCGGCATTCGCGTGAATAGGTGGGGTACATTGTCATCTTGCCGAAGAGGTATTTGATGTCGGGGTTGATGACAGTCAATGCGCCCAGACCGTCCCAAAGGTTGTCAAGAGCAAAAATCGCTTTGGCTCCTGCGCGTGAAGACTGGAAACCCACTCTCACGAATGAACGGCCAAGCTCAAGTGTATTGGGTAGGTATTCTTTCACGAAGCGGGGAGAGAACTTGAACATGTGGGCAGTGGCAATGTGTGGCGTGCCGTCATCGCTGAGTTTAATTTCCGGACCAAAGATGAAGCGATAGCCACCGAGGATTAGTTTAGCCTCGGGGTCCCACACAATGAGCTGCTTGCAAGGCTGCTCCATGGTGTCATACTCGTCGATGTCGCATGATTTACCGGTACCACCTCCGGCCTGCCTGAAGGCTTCTTCCCTGAGGCGGCCTATCTCCCTCATGATATTGGGGGATTCGTGAGCATCAGTAACGTAGATGAGGTTGTGTCCCTTATTGGTATAGCGCAGGAACTTATCAGGCGTGAGTTCAGCCTCGATAAGTTCAAGTGGAACGGGTGAAATAATCTCTTCTTGCATACTCCAAGAATCGGTTCGTAAAAATGACTTTAGAGAATAAACAGTTGTAACTTATTTAGTTGGTCGACTCGTCAGGTGCCAGGTCATAGACAATTTTCTTGATGGCATCAGCGGTTTCAGTCGCGTCCTTGCCCCCCTTGAGCGAGTTCCAGAGAATCAGCTTGCCTATGCTCAACGTGAAATGAGAGCCCTTGCTGCGGAATACTTCCCGCGGGAGCCGTATCATTTCAATATTGAATTTAAGTCCTAACTTCGTCCTTAAATGTGCAAATTTATAAAAAAATGATGAATTATGACCATTAAAATGCACGGGAATGATGTCGCGCTGATTCTTGATGGACTTGTTGACAAACATTTTCTGCCATTTCAGGTCCTTGACTTTACCATTGTCACCCCGGCGCGAAACCAGCCCGGCGGGGAAAATAAGCACAGGGTCATTGCCTTCCATTGCCTCGTCAAGCGAGTGGGAGGCATCGCGCGACTGCGAGCCGTGCTTGTTGATGGGAACGAATGTTCCTGAGAGCGGCTCTATAGCCATGAGGAGATCGTTGACGATGAACCGTACATTGCCGCCCCAGTATTCCTGAGCCCACTTGATCAGCGACATGCCGTCAAGACCTCCCAGCGGATGATTGCTGACGATGGTGACGCGCCGATGGGCCGGATCAGGAAGATTTCCCTCTCCCTTAATACTCAAGGTGATATCGAGATGTTCAAGCACGCCACGGCAAAAGTCGGCATCGCGTTTTCCGTGGCAATAATCGAGCATATCATTCATTTCCTGCTGGCAGATGATCTTTTCCAGCCTGCGTATGAGGAAGCCGGGAATGAAGCGGTAATAGCGCGGAAGGCGAGAGCGTAGCACTGCGTCAAGATCGATGTGTAGGGCATTCTCCTCAGGCTTTACGATACTGTTGCTCATAGCTTTCCTGTGGCGGTTAAAATGTGGTACACGAGGGCGTGAAGCAAAGCATAGGCATCCTGGCGGCTACCATTGCCCTTTGACTGGTTGTCGTAATTCTTTATCTCGGAGAGTATCTCAACAACCTGGGCCGGAGAATAATTGCGCATCGCGGCTGAAATATCTTTGAGCTGCATGCTCCACTTGAGGCCCAATGCAGCCATGAGCGAGCGTTCGCTCTTGTCAGGAGTATATTGTGCGATGAGGACGCTTGAAAAAAGGTTGTACAGAATTGTTGAAATAACTGTGAACGGGTTTCCCTTGGGGTTGTGGCTGAAGTGGTCGAGAATGGTCATAGCCTTCTCGGCGTCACGGCAGGCTACCGCTGCTACGAACTCAAAGTTATTGTACTCCTTGCTCACGCCTATGTTTCGTTCCACCGCCTCAGGAGTCACCATGGCACCCTGTCCAAGGGTAACTGTGAGCTTGTTGACCTCATTGAAGATGCGTGAAAGATCGTTTCCCACGAAGTCGCGCAGCATTATCAGCGCTTTAGGGTCGACACTCAGTCCCTTGTTGGTGATGAATTTTTCGATGGCTGCAGCGAGCATGTTGTCCTTCAGTTTCTTGGACTCGAATACTACCCCTCCGCCTTTCTTGATTGCTTTCAGGACTTCAGCACCTTTGTACTCTTCGCCACGGTGAGCGAGAAAAAGCACGGTTGTTGAGGTGGGAGCCTCAAGATAGGTGGTGAGACCTTTGAGGAAGCGGGCTCCGCCGGCTTGAACTTCCTTGACAATCACCACCTGGCGGTCAGTCATCATTGGATAGCGACGGCAGGTGTCCATCACGGTGTCAGCATCAATCTGTGGCGCGTAAAGGGTGTAGAGGTTGAAGTCGCGGTCACCTTCGGGTATAATCTGCTCTGCATCAGCCAGGAGCTGGTCAATGAAGTAGCCTTCCTCGCCGTGCAGGAGATAGACGGGAGCGAGCACTTTCTTTTTAATCTGGTTCTGCACTGAGGCAAAATTCACAGTTTCTGTAGCCATGAAAGGATGATTTTAGAGCATGTACACTTTTTTTTGTAAATTTACGCATTATTTCAGCAAGATTGAAACATTGCAACTATAAATTTGACCTCGCGTGGCTGATAACTATAATACGGTAATGAATACACGGCTGGCACTCCCCCCGGCTCCACTGCGTTTCAGACAGGAGGAAGGGATGGTCAAGGTGCTCGACCCCTTGCGGCGCAAGTTTGTAGCCTTGACGCCTGAGGAGTGGGTGCGCCAGCATTTTGTCCATTATCTTATCGCCTATCGTGACTATCCCGCCGGACTGATGGGAAACGAACTTTCAGTGAATCTGAACGGTACCTCACGTCGATGTGATACCGTGGTCTATGACCGCGAAGGCAAGCCNTGGATGATTGTTGAATATAAGGCGGCTGATNTTGCTGTCACGCGAGCTGTTTTTGAACAGATTTTGCGATATAACCTGGTGCTGAAAGCACCTTATCTTACGGTCTCCAACGGCATGCACATCTATTGTTGCCGTTATGACCACGACAAGGGCAGTTACGACTTCCTCGATGACCTCCCGGCATANCCCATCGATTAAGATTCTTTATTGTTGNANCCGCTGCGGTGGGTGNAGCCGGCCAANAGTATTAAACCCGGANTTCTCCCCGGNTTAACGTGTAACGCCCACGATNTGGGCTATATTAACTAAATAAAGACGGTGTGTCAAATGTTAAAATTGACACACCGTCTTTCAGGTTATATGTTAGGCTCGAAATTACTTGAGGTTTTCAAGGTAATTGCGAAGTCCTTCGTTATCAGGGTTCATTTCAAGCATGCGACCGAAGTAGAGACGAGCGCTTTCCTTGTCGTCGTGCTTGATAGCGTAGTTACCCATGCGGTTGAGTGACTGAGTGTAGAGAGACTGTTGAGTCTTGATATTTTCAGGATCCTTATCGAGGAGGTCAACAACAACCTTGAATGCGTTGAACACGGGCTCGGTGTCCTCGCTGTTTTCGCTGAGGTAAACGAGGATTGCACGAGTCTGGGCAATACGGGCATTGTCAGGAACACGCTCCATTACAACGTCGATAGTCTCGAGGCCCTTCTTGATGAGGGGAGCCTGAGTTTCAGGAACGGTGTCGGCCATTGCTGCGTTCTGGTAACGGCGTGCAAGCATGTAGAGGTCGTTGGTGTTGTAGTCACCGGCATCGATGAACTTCTGGTAAGCGTTGGCAGCCTCAGTGTATTTTTTGCCGGCTGAGTAAGCNGCGCTAAGATCCTTGTAGATGTCAGTCTTTTCAGGCGCGATAGCGAGAGCTTTCTCGTACTGGATAACAGCAAGACTATCCTTGCCGAGNGCTTCAAGAACGCCACCGTAAGTGGTNTAGTCGTTAGCTACGAATTCATTTTTNGGGTGNGAAAGGAACTTNTCAGCGAGCTTTGCAGCCTCCTCGTTCTTTTCCATAGCAGCCATGTCAAGGAACTGCATGCGCTGCATGTAGATGTTATCAGGATCGCTTACAAGGAGCTTGCCGGCGAGGTCAAATGATTCCTGATATTTCTTGCCGAAGTAGAGAAGACCCACGTAGCGCTGTTCATCCTTAGCGAAGTGGTTGGGATTCTGGATGTANTTGCCATACTGATCAGCGGCCATTGTGAGCTGATTGTTAGAGTAATACTTCTCAGCAAGTTCACGCTGNGCGAGCGCGCTGTTGGGGCTCTTTTCGAGGAGCTCTTTCAGCTTGTCGATTGAGAATTTGGGGTTTACAGGGAAGTAAGTGCGGGCATACTTTACGTAAGCTTCAGGATACTTGTTCTCAGTGTCAAAAGTCTGAGCCATGTCGTAGTAACCGGCAGCCTTACCAACATCCTCGGTGGCAATCATATCAGCCTCAAGAATGTAGGGAGCGGGGCTGTTTTTGTTAGCTTTCTTAGCGTCAGCGATAGTTTTTTCAATCTCCTTAGCGAAACCTACGGGATCAGAGTTGAAATAAACGCGAGCGATTTCAGTGAGAAGGTCAGCATCCTTCTTGGCAAGTGACTTAGCTTCCTTGAAGTGCTTTTCAGCTTCAGCCTTGTTACCCTGCTTGAGCTCGATAGCACCCATACCAACGTAGTTGTAGCCGTTAGAAGCATTAGCAGCGAGGCCTGCTTCGAAGTCCTTGCGGGCTCCTGCGATATCGTTGTCCTGGAGTTTAATCTGGCCAAGATAGTAATAAGCTACAGCCTTGTCAGTTGAAGGCTGGTTGAGGGTTGAAGAAAGGATAATCTGAGCTTCTTCGGGCTGGTCAGCGCGATAGTATTCCACGCCGTCATAGAAACCCTGCTGAGCCNGAACACCAAAAGCGGCACCCATGAGTGCCAGTGTAAATAGTTTTAATCTCATGATGGTTTATAGTTTTTTGTTTTATTTTTCTATATAATATATGTATATNGTTTTTTCTTTGCTTTCTTGGTTAGTTTTCTCTCGAGAAAAGAGAATGGGGGAATCCCCGGTGACGGGATTCTCCCTATTCAATATCAGTTCAATTCAACCACGCGAGGTGTAACTGTGCTTGGCAGTACTCCCGTGGTGAGGATTACCTTTTGTCCGCGCCAGCCGGTCACGAAAACGTAGAAGCTTTTCGCGGCTGTACCCTGAAGGCCGGTGTTGACCATATACATTGAGCGGTGCAGGGGGTATTTACCATCGAGAATGTATGCCTGATAAGGCTGGTAGGAATCGAGGCTGTCATCACGGCGAACGCGGAGGACCTTTATATCGCTGCTGAATCCCATGTCGGTAATGTCTTCGTTGTCAAGATTCTTGGCGCGCTCTTCAGCGGTCATATCAGCTCCCGACATATTGGTCGCAATCCAGCTGACGCCGATTACACCGAGGGCATTCTTGTTATTCTTGACAGTTTCAAAAACAGCGGGATTGCTGCCCTGTGCATAAACATCAGCGCCAAGATCGCGGCCGTCAAGGAGCGAGTCTTTCATGAAACGCACGGTGCTTGAACTCTGGTGGTCAAATACCACGCGGATTTCACCTAACGGGCTGGGCTGGATATCGCGCCAGGTCTTGAACTTGCCGTCGAGGATATCCTTGAGCTCAGACATCGTTATCTCATTCATGGGGTTATCCTTATTGACAATGAGTGCCACCGCATCAACCGCAATGCGTGTGGTGTGAGGTGCGCGCCCCTTGGTCTTGAGTGCTTTGGTTTCAGTTGAGTTGAGCGGGCGGGATATAACGGCAACGTTAGCGCGGCCGTTCATGAGGGAATCTACGCAGGCAGCCTCGTCAATGTAGAAGGGGAGGATGCTGTATCCGGGGGTGGTATACTCGAAGATATCAATCTCCTGCTGCATGATATTCTGGAACGAAGCGTCACAAGCCATCACTCCGACGTTAGGTGACGTTGAGCGCACGATTGTGCCGCCTTTCTTGCTACCGCTGTTAGTACAAGCTGTGGCTGTCAAGAGCAGTAATGCAGCTCCAAGGATATTTTTCAATGTCAGTTTCATTGTCTAAGCTATTAGCGAGTTGATAACCTTCAGTTACTTTTAGTTTTCGTGGCAGTAGTTCTCTGATTAAACCGGGGTGCCTATTCCTTTGTAAAGACGCCATCCGCGATAGATGCCGTAAATCACGAGGAGTACTCCTGCGATATAGTTGAGAGTGGGCCAGGGCTGAGCCATTTCACCCCATCCGAAGAAGTCACAGAAGAACAATACTCCCATGCCTACATATACTAGAACCATAAAAATACCTAAAATAAGCAGTGCGCCTTTGGGCATCTTGCTTTTACGTGTCTCGTTAGTCTCCATAAATAAATACTTTTTTTTGGTTGATACTTTAAAAATAGAACGTATTATGGGCATTAAAGTTCGCCCTGCGGTGCACTCTTTTTGATATTTACGGTTCTCAACCCTCAAAGTTACAAAAAAAATAATAATCCAGAGGGGTTTTATTCGTGTGTTTTATTGATTTTTTACATGTTTTAGTGGAGTCACATGCTTAAATTAGTTAATTTTGTAACTATGACAGCACTTCCACCACTCGCCGAGCGCCTGAGGCCCACGACGCTCGAAGGCTACATAGGGCAAAGTCACCTTGTGGGTGACGGAAATATCCTACGCCGCATGATTGACAGCGGCACCCCGTCGTCTATCATCCTGTGGGGTCCTCCCGGGGTGGGAAAGACTACGCTTGCCCGCATCATAGCGCAGTCCACCGGCTCGCCGTTCTACACGCTAAGTGCCGTTAACTCAGGTGTCAAGGATGTGCGCGACATCATTGACCGTTGCCGCGCTGACGCTTCGAGCATGTTCTCGAAGGGAAGACCCATTCTGTTTATCGATGAAATTCACCGTTTCAGCAAATCGCAACAGGATAGCCTGCTGGGAGCGGTGGAGAGCGGTATTATCACGCTGATAGGTGCCACGACTGAGAATCCTTCGTTTGAGGTGATACGGCCCTTGCTGTCACGCGCCCAGGTCTACGTGCTCAAGCCCCTGGAAGCCGAGCAACTCAGGGAATTGCTCGACCGTGCCATCAAGACCGACATTGTCCTGTCCAACCGCGAGATTCAGGTGGTGGAGACTGACGCGCTGTTCCGTTTCTCAGGTGGCGATGCTCGCAAGCTGCTCAATATCCTTGACCTGTTGTTGCAGTCTACTCCNGCCGACAAACCTATTGTTATTGATGACCGCACGGTGACCGAGCGACTGCAGGTTAATCCCGCTGCTTACGACAAGAACGGCGAGATGCACTACGATATTATTTCAGCATTCATCAAGAGCGTGCGCGGCAGCGATCCTGACGCCGCAATCTACTGGCTTGCCCGCATGATTGACGGTGGTGAGGATCCTGAGTTTATTGCCCGCCGTCTTGTGATATTGGCGGCTGAGGATATAGGGCTTGCTAATCCCAACGCGCTTCTGCTGGCTAATGCAACCTTTGATGTAATTTCCAAGATCGGTATGCCCGAGGGGCGGATTCCTCTCGCTGAATGCACGGTGTATCTGGCAACATCCCAGAAGAGTAACTCAGCTTATCTCGCAATCGATGCTGCGCTTGCCCGCGTGAGAGAGACCGGAAATTTACCCGTGCCGCTCCACATAAGGAATGCCCCCACCTCGCTCATGAAAGAGATGGGTTACGGTGCTGACTATAAATACTCTCATGATTATCCGGGACACTTCGTGCGCCAGCAGTTCCTTCCTGATGCCATTAACGGCACGCGTTTCTGGAATCATGCTGACAATCCCGCTGAGGAAAAGCTCGCCGCACTCCAATATCAGCGCTGGGGGAAATAGTAACCCTAATTCCACTGAGTCATGAAAAAAATCATTGGCTTCGACTATACCCACCGACCCGATGAAAGAATAAACTTACTGCCACCCCTTATGAAAAAACATAATTTCTATGCCGGCCCATCGATACTGAGCCAATATACAATAAAGAATACAGCCGATGCTGTAATGAATTTCGCTGACATGGGACTGTCGATACTCGAAATCTCCCACCGCAGCGAGCAGTTCAAGGNGGTACTCGACGAGTCGCGTGCTCTTGTAAAAGAACTCCTCGANGTGCCTGACGGCTACTCGGTGCTGTGGCTGGGTAGTGGTGCCAGCATGCAGTTTGCTATGGTTCCCATGAATTTCCTTAACAGGAANGCNGCCTATCTTGACACCGGCGTGTGGGCTTCAAAAGCTATCAAGGAGGCACGATTGTTTGGCGAGGTTGATGTTGTAGCATCGTCGGCTGACCGCAACTACAATTANATACCANGGAATTATACCGTGCCTGCTGACAGCGATTATTTTCACTACACTACTAATAATACAATCTACGGCACCGAAATACGCAAGGANCCTGATGTGGGAAATGTGCCGCTCGTGGCCGACATGTCGTCAGACATTTTCACCCGCCCGGTGGATGTCTCGAAATATAATCTGATTTACGCCGGCGCCCAGAAGAATATCGCTCCCTCGGGAATTGCGCTCGTTATTGTCAAGGAGGAAGCCCTTGGGAACGTTGACCGCGTCATGCCTTCGATTCTCAACTANAGGAATCACGTGGATAATGGCTCGATGTTCAATACGCCTCCCGTGCTCCCCATTTACGCGGCCCTCCAGACCCTCAAATATTATAAGGAGCTGGGNGGTATTCCGGTNCTTGAGAAACGCAATCTCGAGAAGGCTGAATTGCTCTANGAAGCCCTTGATTCAAGCCGCATGTTCCTGCCCACCGTTCCCGGGCACGAGGACCGNTCAATCATGAATGTATGCTTCGTAATGAAGCCTGAATATGCCGACCTCGAAGAGACTTTCATCGACTTTGCCGCCGAGAGAGGAATAGTAGGNATAAGGGGGCACCGCTACGTGAACGGTTTCCGCGCCTCGATATACAACGCTATGCCNNTGGAGAGCGTCCGCGTGCTCGTCGAGGCTATGAAAGACTTCCAGGAAAAGTATTGATAATCAGCTTAATCTCATTATTGACACCCGGGCGTGCCTGTCATTGTTCAAATCGTAGAAAAAAGTGGTGAATTTTACTATACGTATAACCTTGAATAGTTAAAAAGGAACGGTTTATTAATTTCAGCGGTTAATTTTGATAAAAAATAGTTATCTTTGCAAGGTGTAGTAGTGTGGAGTAGAAGTATCTTACCATAANGCAACACAAAATAGACCTATTGACTGTCACGGTCAATTGTTTTATCTAAGCAAACACGAGTTATTAACCACTCATTAATCGCATGAAAAAAATAATTCTTAGTGGCNTCCTTTCCATGGGCATCCTGTTGCTGACGGGATGTGACGAGAANTGGAATGCCGGTGGTAGCGGTCAAGGCAAGTTCACCCCNGTGGTGACCCTCGACGACACCCCTGTCAACTCCCGCGCCGAAAGCGGTGACAAAGAATCCCGTGCTGCGACAATTACAGCTAACGACCTTAAACTGACTCTCACTCACCACAACGGTAAAAAGTACACCTGGAACTCAATAACNGATATTAATCCCCAGCAGGAGTTCCCCGTGGGTACCTATACGCTCGAGGCAGTGTACGGTAACAAGGAAGAGGAGGGATTTGAGAAGCCCCACTTCTATGGTATCTCCAATCGTTTCACTATCCGTGAGAANGAAACTTCCAACGTGACCGTTTCAGCTACCCATGGCAATGCTCTCGTATCGCTTACATACACTGACGAGTTCAANAACTATTTTACTGATTACAGTATCAATATCACCTCCAAGCTTGGCACTGTAATCGAGTATGTCAAGGATGAAAGCCGTCCTGCTTATGTGGCTCCCGGTACAGTATCAGTAAAAATTGACGCTGTAAAGCAAAACGGGGCAAAGGTCTCATATAATCTTTCAACATTCACGGCTGAGGCAGCGCATCATTACCACCTTAATGTAACCGTAAATAACGGCAATGTGGGTAACCCCACGCTCGTGTTGAGCTTTGATGATACTCTCGACAAAGAGAATGTCGAGATTGACCTTTCAAAAGACTTGACCAATACTCCCGACCCGAAGATTGCCCCTGTGGGTTTCGAAGCCGGTGGACAGGTAACGACGATTGCCGGAAACCCGGCTAACGGACAGCTTGAAATGAGTCTTATTTCGGAGGGCGGGTTTGCCTCAGTAATCCTCAAAACTCAGGATTCACCTTCACTTGAGAAGATTGGCTGGCCCACTGAAATTGATCTCATGGCTGCGACCGACGAAGAGAAACAGCTTCTCAAATCGTTCGGTTTCCGTGAAATGGGCCTGTGGACTAATCCTGACATAATGGCTTCAGTTGACCTGGCAGATGTTTGCGCCAACTTGCGTTATCTCACAGCTCCTCACAATAATATCACGAAATTCTCTCTCAAGGTTATCGACCACCTGTCAGACGGCACCAACCACATGGATTCAATCAACTTTGATGTTAAGGTTGTTCAGCGCCAGATTGATTTATTGAATCCGTCAGATGTCTATATTGATCAGACTTCAATGACATTTGACCTTAAAACAAATGGTTCAAAGGTGAGTGATCTCCAGTTCCAGTATGAAAATACTCAGTTTACATGGACAACAATTGATAGTAATAATATAGTACGCACTCTTAAATCATCTGATGAAAACGGGTATGTCTACAGATATACTATTAAGGGACTTCCTGAAGATATAGATTTGAAAATTCAAGTGGTTGCAGATGATGCTGAAGAGGTTATATTAGGTAACCACAGTTTTGAAATAAAGCGTTTGGAGCATCCATTCTCAATCGCTGCAGATGAGAATAATATTGTTGACGAACGAAATATTTATGCTCGTCGTGGAGTGCTCACGGTCCTTAATGAAGGAAACCCTGATGCGGAACTCGCGAAAATCGTTTCACTCTATCTTTCAGATGATGATGGTAAGACTTTTAAACGTAAAGTTCCCTCAAGTATTGATGGTGCAAACTTGTATTTGACGGGGCTAAGTGGTAATACTAAGTATCAGGCACGTATTTTTGTTGATGGTTCTCGCAGTCGCTCAGTTTCGTTTACTACAGAGTCTGCAACTCAGCTTCTAAATCCCAGCTTTGATGAATGGGAAGAACCAAAGAAGATGGGTGATTACCAATATCTGTGGAAACTCGCTGGTGGGCAGTGGGCAACTATAAATGATCTGACAACATCTACATTTGGTTCTGGAAGTGGAAGCGGTGCGTCATATGGTGGAGCAGCTTATAGAGCAACTTCAGGGACGATACCGGCTAATGGTAGAAGTACTCAATCTTCAGCCGGAGGTGGTACTTGGGGAACTGAAACTCATGGCGATGGACACACAGTGGGTGTATCCAATATTCATAGCGGCGAACAATCGAAAGCGCATAGTGGTGAAAATGCGGCTTTGGTGAGAACTGTAGGTTATGGTTCAAGTAACAACGCAAGTTCTGTGGGTAGACGGTGCGATATTAGAGTTCCGGGTGAATTGTATTTAGGTCGCTTTGATACAAGTAAAATGATACCTGAATATGGTATTGATTTTGGCTCACGTCCCTCTTCTATAAATTTCTTTTATAAATATGAGACCGTGACTCCAAATAATGGAGATTTTCCAACTGTTGAAGTTAAATTCTATGCAGCAGATAAAACTCCAATATTTGAGAAAAAAATTGAACTGGAAGTAAAGTCAGAGTATACTGAGGTAACCATACCCTGTGAATATACTAAAACAGAAAAGGCGGTGAAATTTGATTTGATTTTTAAATCGTCCGGTAACGAAAATGCTCTGACCCTAAACACAACTTTTTGGAGCTATCCGGGATCTCTTAATACATCGGGTGGTGAGTATGTTGGCTCTGAACTGTATATTGACGACGTAAAACTTAACTATTAAATGACATCATGATGAAAAGACAACTATTATATATTTTTACGGCGGTGTCGCTAATGGGTGGCATGTCGTCATGTAACGAAAAGTGGGAGATACCCACTGATGAACCAAACACGGGAGTAACCGAGACCGGTACACTTTCACTTGCTGATTTTGTTCTCGACGTTGTGAACGCCGAGCAAATCAACCATTCACGTGCAGGAGAGGATTTTTCCAATTACAAGATATCAATTATCAACAAGGCCACCACAGCCGTTGAAAACGAGTGGAAGTATTCTGAAATGCCCGGCCTACCGGTATTCAACACCGGTAATTATACCCTCAAGGTTGAATCCTGCGAGTTGCAGCGCGCTGAGTGGGATGCTCCTTACTTTGTGGGTACTAAGGATTTCACCATCAATAAAGATGAGATTACAAATATTGGTACCGTAACATGCAAGCTTCAGAATCTCAAGGTTACCGTAGTGTTTGAGGACGATCTGATAGCAGCTGCCGGTGATGACGTGCAGTGTGAGATTCAGACCGTTTCAAGCGGCACTGAGGATGGTTATCTCATTTACGGCCTGAAAGAAAAGCGTGCAGGTTATTTTGAATTGCTCACGGGCAGTTCTACCATGCTTGCTAAGTTTACCGGCACTGTAAATGGATATCATGAGAGTTTTGTGGAGCCGTTTGTTAACCTCAAGCCGGGCCAGCATTATAATATCATTTTCCGTCTGCGCACGGGCGAATATGAAATCCCCGAGGCTACCGGTAACATGAACTTTGGCAGCCTGAATATCGACATGTCAGTCGTAGATCACGACATGACTCACAGCGTGGGTGGCGAGGAAGGCAATATCTCGGGCAATCGCCCCGGCCAGGAAGAATGGCCCGGTGGTCCTGTGGATCCCGGAACTGATCCCACCGGTCCCGATGTTCCTACACCAAG
>JAAVGQ010000028.1 GCA_014800105.1 Bacteroidales bacterium
CCCGTGCGCTCGCTGTTCTCAATTCCTTTCATGGGGTTGAATGACGAGGGTATCCCCACGTTCCTCAATCAGGATGGCAACATTACAACATCAGGGGTATATTTCCAGACTTCTGACCCCAGCAAAATGGGATTCCTGAAGTATTCAGGCAGTCTTGACCCGTCAGATATGGGTTCTCTCGGTAACATTTTCCGCTACAAGGGAATCACCCTTAACCTGTATGTCACCTATTCGTTCGGTAACATCATCCGTCTTGACCCCATTTTCAGCAACCAGTACTCTGACCTTATTGCCACGCCCAAGGAATTCAAGAACCGCTGGGCTGTGTCAGGCGATGAAAAATATACCAATATCCCCGTTATAGCTTCTATACGACAGAACCGCACTGACACTGACCTTGCCTTCGCCTACAATGCTTACAACTACTCAGACCAGCGCATTGCCAAGGGTGACTTCATTCGCATGAAGGAAATCTCAGTGGGCTATCAGCTTCCTGAAAAAGCGGTCAAGGCTTTGCGCATTTCCAAGGCATTCGTAAAGCTCCAGGCTACTAACCTGTTCCTGATTTATTCTGACAAGAAACTGAATGGCCAGGATCCCGAATTCTTTAACACCGGTGGTGTGGCAGCCCCGGTGCCCAAGCAGTTCACACTCACTTTAAATCTTGGATTCTAATAGACCACACGAATATGAAACAATATATAATTAAAGCTCTGGTTATATCGGCAATGGCCTCCACAATGGTAGCCTGTGACAACTTCCTTGACAAGATGCCTGATAACCGCACTACCCTTGATACTGAACAGAAAATCAAAAGCTTCCTCGTGGCAGCTTATCCTTACAAGGATTACGCATGGGTCAACGAGCTGTCATCTGATAACTCTGACGATGTCGGTGTTGTCTACAACTACACTAACCGCTGGATGGACGACACTTTCAACTGGCGTGACGAGTCTGAGACTATGACATCATCACTCAGCGAGAACTGGGAAAGCTGCTACGAAGCAATCTCGGTTGCCAACGAGGCCCTTAACGCTATCTCTCAGCTCGAAAAAACAGCTCCGTCAGCCGCGCTCGCCGAGATGCGCGGTGAAGCTCTCCTGTGCCGCGCCTACAGCCACTTTGTTCTTGCCAACCTCTTCTGCAAGCACTGGACCAAGAACGCGGCATCAGACCTTGGCCTGCCCTACATGACACAGCCCGAGACCTCACTTCGTCCTTCCTATGACCGCGGAAACCTTGCTGATTATTACGAGAAAATCGAAGCTGATCTTCTCGAGGGTCTGAGCCTCGTGGGCGACTCTCATTATGACATTCCCAAATATCACTTCAACCAGAAGGCTGCCATGGCATTTGCCGTTCGTTATTATCTTTACACTGAGAACTGGGACAAGGTTATCGAATATGCAGGCCGTGTCCTCGGTGCCGAGCCCAAGTCGATGCTTCGTGACTGGGAATCATGGTGCAAGCTGCCTCATTACGGCCAGCCCCGTCCCAACGCTTACATCAGCACCTCCAACAACTGTAACCTCATGCTGCAGGCTTCCTACTCTTTCCGCGGTGCCGTTTGTGGCCGTTACTCTCAGTACAGCCGTTACTCTCACACTTACTACCTGGCTTATCACGAAGATATTTCAGTCAAGAATGTGTGGGAAGGTTATCTGCGCGGTCAGCTTGTGACCACCGTTAGCGATGGCGCCGACAAGCGCATGGTGCTCAAATCACCCTACGCCTTTGAATACACTGACCCCGTTGCGGGCATCGGTTATCCCCACACCGTTATCGCATTGTTCACTGCCGACGAGGTTCTCCTTGCCCGAGCTGAGGCTTACACCATGAAGCGCGACTTCAAGAAAGCAGCAGCCGACATGCAACTGTGGGTAACCAACATCATCAATACCCTCAAGAGCACTCCCAAGATTACAGTTGACCTCATCGATGATTTCTACAACGAAAAAGAATACTGCTATGACGACGAAAAGCGCATAGCTTCAGGTCACAAGAAACACCTCAACCCGTCATTTGAAATCGATCCCGAGGGTTCTACTCAGGAAAACATGCTCCAGTTCATCCTGGCAATGCGCCGCATCGAGACCCTGCACGACGGCCTGCGCTGGTTTGATATCAAGCGCTACGGTATCGAGATTCCGCGCC
Organism: Bacteroidales bacterium; assembly: GCA_014800105.1. Classification (GTDB taxonomy): domain Bacteria; phylum Bacteroidota; class Bacteroidia; order Bacteroidales; family Muribaculaceae; genus JAAVFS01. The sequence continues at coordinate 2,155 of JAAVGQ010000028.1, forward strand.
GCGTGTGCAACGCTGAGGGCGAGCCCGATTACATTACTGACTTCCTTACAAAGGATGATCCCCGCCGTGTTTACCAGATTCCCCAGGATGTGCGCGATGCCGGCTTTATGCCTAATCCCCGCTAATCATTCCTGTAACCAATAATTGAATTGAAAAATGAAACTATACAGCATAATTTCTTCAATGGCAATAATGGCATCCACCCTCTTCTTGACCGGATGCTCAAGTGACGAGCCTGACACTTCCAGCTCAGTGATAACAGTGCCTGATTCTCCTAAGAATGAGTTTGACAAGTGGCTTGATGAAAACTTTGTGAAGCCTTACAATATCGATTTCAAGTACCGCTACGAGGATATCGAAGGTGACTTCGATTACTACCTCATCCCGGCCCGATATGACGACGCCATCATGATGGCACATCTGGTAAAATACCTCTGCATCGAGACTTATGTTAAAGTGGGAGGAAATGACTTTACATGCACTTATTTCCCCAAGATGTTCTACAACGTGGGTGAATGGGAATACAACAATAACCACTCTATCGTGCTGGGAACTTCTGAGTCAGGCCGCAAAATTTTCCTTGCAGGCCTGAACTACCTGCCCAGTTACATCAAGAGTGCGCTCCTTCTGAATGAATTCTACTTCAAGACAATTCACCATGAGTTCGTGCACGTCCTGAACCAGAATAAACCTATCCCCACCACGTTCCAGCCCATATCGTCTGAAAACTACGTATCAGGCATATGGAACCAGGAACCTTACAACAAAGATTACCTACTCAGGGGATTCATTTCAGACTATGCCCAGGATTCCTACACTGAGGACTTCGCCGAGATGATGTCAATCTACATTACCAATACTCCCGAATGGTGGGCTGACCGCATGACCCGCGCCGGTGATGCAGGAAGCGCGATACTGCAGCTTAAACTTGACATCGTACGCAGCTATATGCTCGAACAGTATGGCATCGATATCGATGAACTGCGCGATGAACTTCAGGGTCGCCAGGCTCAGGTTATAGCAGGAAACGTAGACCTCGCTGATCTTTCTATTTAACCCTAAAATCTTGTCTACAATATGAAACTTTATCATATAATTCCATCATTTCTAATTGCAGTCATCGCCGTTATGGCTCCCGGCTGTTCAAACAATCAGGAAGATTTCTTTGACGACCCGGCATCAATACGCATGCAGCAGATGCTTGACAACACCAAGCGCGTGCTCATCTCTTCACCTAACGGCTGGGCTCTCGACTACTATCCTGACCGCAATCTCTCGTATGGCGGATATGCCTACGTAATCTCGTTCAATGACACCCACGCTACCGTGGGCGCTGAAATAAAGCCCGGCGAATTCTGCACCAGTCTTTATAAGATGACTGACGACAACGGCCCTGTCCTCTCGTTTGATTCCTACAATGAAATAATGCACTATTTTGCCAAACCTGACTCTGAGAACCCTCACGCTCACGATGGAGACTTTGAATTCATCATTCTCGATGTCAAGGACGATGTAATTAAGCTTCGTGGTAAGCGCACCGGTAACGACATGTACATGTACCGCCTTGACCGCCCCGCGGCTGAATACCTCAACGACGTGATGGACATGGTACATGACATCTGTCTCCCTGACCTTGTAGGCTCAGTCGGCTCCACCTCAATGACCGGTCTCATAGCGCCTGATACCCGCTACATGACACTCTCGTGGGGCAACAATCAGGTAGCTGAATACTTCGTCCCCACCGACAATGGCATTCGCTTCCTCAAGCCCGTTCTCATTGAAGGCAAGGAAATCACCGGTCTCAAATATTCTCACCGTGAGATGACCTACACAGCGATTAACAATGAAGCTCCCTCAATATCGCTCACGCACGTTGTTGGCGAGGACTACATCCTGTACGAAGACATCGTAGGCACCTATGATCTCATCTACCAGAACGGCGCTTCATCACTGCGTGTAGAGCTGAAACCGGTAGCTGACCGCACCAGCTTCCTCATGTCAGGTCTCAACCCCAACTATGATGTCGAGGTAACCTATGACCGCTCGAAGGGTTGGCCCCTCTTCCACTCCCAGCAGATTGCTACTGACTATGCCGGTGACGAGCGCGTGCTCGTATGGTTCACCTGCAAGGAAAACGGTGGTAAGTATTCCGTTAACACCGGCTGCGGTATGTATGCCAAGCCTGATATGGCTAATCGCGGCACATACAATCTTGAGCCAAACGAATATGCCACCGTTCACGCCAACTCATTCTATATCGCTCAAATCAAAAGCCTTGACTACATCTCAAATCTCGATGGCGATGCGGCTGAAAAATGGCGCATCGATGGCAAAAACGACATTGATCACGTCATTGCACTGAAGAAGGTACAGTAAATTCTAAAATCTTATTATCCCATACGAGGCTGAGCCTATTTATATCCAGGCTCGGCCTCCTTTATTTTTGAACTGATAAAGAACTTCAACCCATTGCAAGGTGTTAATTAAAAAAAGTATTTCAATGATTAAACTTATATCTACAATTTTTATGACAATAGCCATGACTATGACTGCATGTAATACAACGGCCGGTAAATCACAAGCCGAAATCAACAGCCTGTCACCTGCTGAATTTAGCAGCGAAATGAAAGGCTCAGATAAAGTGATACTTGATGTGAGAACCCCTGAAGAATACGCCGATGGACACATTTCCGGCGCAATCAACATCAATGTCCTCGCCCCTGACTTTGCGACAGAGGCACAGAAGACTCTGAACAAGAAAGATACCGTGTTTGTGTATTGCCGCAGCGGTAAACGCTCGATGGACGCCGCCGGGATACTGACCAAGCTTGGCTACCACGTCGTAGACTTGAAGGGCGGAATCCTCAACTGGCAGGAAAGCGGCCTCCCGGTAACACCCTCCCCCGCTCAAAAGTAATCGCCATATTACAACGAAGCCTATGCCCCGGAGGTCATAGGCTTGCAGATGTCTTTTAAATCCGATTAGTAAGCCTAAGGTCAGGAGACCTGAGGCCCCGCGGGTAATACTATTTCGAAATCGTACCGATAACCATATACATACAGTAAAAAAGGTTGCTACCTTTATGGAAGCAACCTTTTTTGTAGCGGGATCGAGAATTGAACTCGAGACCTCCGGGTTATGAATCCGACGCTCTAACCAACTGAGCTATCCCGCCGTTTACGGGTGCAAAGATAGGCCGAAAGTTTTATTTTACCAAATATTTTGGCGACTTTTTTGAGCGCAATTTTATAAGGACTTATTTTATAGCCTTTTATAAATTTACAATAACTCGAGATAATCCTCGCTTAGTAGGTTTAATACTTAACTGTTAAGTCTGTGATGACGGGATAGTGATAGCTGACAGCCGTAGGACGGGTGTATGAGTCACGCTTCTCCACCTTATCAACCGGATAGCTGAAAATGAAGTCATACTGCGTGTCGGCGATAGGAGCCGGGAATGTGGGAGCGATGTGTCCTACCTCAGCGAAGCGTCCGCGGATGATGTCCCAAGCCTTACTCTTGGGCTTGTCATTAAGGCTGGTGCCNAGAACNGCNGGGATTCCNGCGTCACGAAGNTTACGGGTTATAAACTCAGCCTGGTGCTGACGGGTTGTCTCATTCTCGTCCGAGAGGCCGGCTGCAGCAACGTTCAGCTTGATACCATTGCCGAGNTTATANGTGCAAATAACTGCCTTGCANGGAGCGTCGAGGAACTGGTTGGGAAGATCAAGCACCTCAACATTCTCNGGTGAGGTCTTTGAAAGAACCGCTACACCATCCTTACCNTTNAANGCNAGNTACATGGGCATCTCGGCAGCCATTGAGAGGCGGGTNACATCCTGNGTGTCTTTGATACCCTGCACGGTAACAAAATCAGGACGCTCGGTGCGAATGATTGCNCCCGCCTGCTCCATCGAGGTTGCGCCCTCGAGATTGAAGTCCATNACACGTATATCCTGGTGATCAGGTGTCTCAGCGAGCATCTTGATAGCAAGCTCGGGATTATCAGTTGTGAGATAGTCAACATCCTGGTCTATGAAATACTGTACCTGTTCAGGTGTCTTGATTGTCCACACATTGATGGGCATTCCCAGGCGCTTGAACTCAGGAATNAAGTCGGTGTTCTTATAAAAGACCTCATAGTGAAAGTCNGGGCCGTCGCTTCCCATTTCGACAAGTTCCTTAGGTGACTTNCCGGTGAGGAAGTAGTGAGGAACACCATGTTTTCCAAGCTGCTCGTGAGCGTTGGGTGAGAAAGTGATATAGATTGTACGGTCAGCAAGNCCCATATCGTTAATCATATCAATACCCTTCTTAACACACAGATTTTCACGTTCAGCATCAGAGTGCCATTTGATTTCGAAAACGAGACCAATCTTGAGATCTTTCGCTACGTTCAGGTACTCCTCGAGCGTNGGAATAGGCTCACCATTCTTGAGGCGCACTTTCTCGCGCAGAACGGTTGAGGTTGTCTCGGGAATCACCAGGCCGTCAACAGTGCCGTCATGGTTTACAACAAGCACGTCATCAGCCGTCATCCAGACGTCAAACTCGGCCATGTCAGCGCCTATTGAGTCAGCTTTAATCAAAGCTCGGATTGAATTCTGGGCTGAACCGGGCGTATTCCAGTAACCGCGGTGAGCCACAACCTTGGGACGCTCAGCGTGCAATGCTGCGACTGCTACGAGCGCACATACAAAAGCAAAGAAAAATCTTTTCATGAGGTAANGAACATGAGTGGTTAATTGTTCGATAAATAATGAAAACCTCGAGACCCCCGATATATTTGCGGGCAATCTCGAGGCTTTCTTAATAAGTTTGCAGAAAGGATTACTTACGGATACCGAGTTCTTTCTGAGCGATAATTGCACGGTAACGGTTGATGTCCTTCTTGATGAGGTAGTCAAGGAGGCGACGACGCTTACCTACGAGTGCTTTCAGAGCGCGGGCAGTAGTGTAGTCCTTGTGGTTGTTCTTAAGGTGCTCGGTGAGGTGAGCGATGCGCACTGAGAACAGTGCAATCTGAGCTTCGGGAGAACCGGTATCNGTTTTACCCTTGCCATACTTCTCAAAGATTTCAACTTTTTCTTCAGAGTTCAAGTACATAGCTTGTGAAGGTTTTAATAATTAATAANTTAGAAACGTTGCGGGGCAGCCCGAGAGCCTTTGAGTAGCTCCCTCTTGCCCAAACGCGGTGCAAAGGTACAAAAAATTTTGTCAATTCCCAACTTTCCTACCCTCAATTTTTTAGTATNAACTCTACAAAAAAAAATGATAAAAATCGGCGACCCATATAAGAACCGCCGATTTCATAATATTCTCCAATAATATAGGAAANTATTGAAAATTAAACAGATAACCCGNTATAACTTCAAATACTTGAGTTAGAGTCTCACCTTAAATGATTTTCCTGTAGGCGTACGAACAATGTACACACCTTTACCCAAGTTGATAGGCTTAATTATCCTACCATTAATGTCAAAGACTTTTGAACCCTCAGGTACTATAATATCATTACCAATAACAGTTACACCGCTATGAGCATCGGTGTTAACGTTGACAACTGATGAATTGTCATCTTCACCGGGTTCCTCGGGGAGTTCAGTAACAATAACTTCACAAGAAACTGACACTCGGCCACAANTAGCGGTAACAACAGCCTCTCCCGGCTTGATGGCTGAAACGATTCCCATTGGATCAACAATGGCTACTGCTTCATTGCTTGAAGTCCAGATTATTTTTCTATCGGTAGCATTCTCAGGTGTCAATAATGCCACGAGCTGCTGTGAGGAACCTTCTGTAAGTTCCAATACACTTAAATCCAATTCAATGTTCACAACAGGAATCTCGCTCGCTTCAATTACGAATCCAAATTTATTCCAGCCATCTGCTGCTTTATATGAATCTTTACTGCCGTCAGGCACTNTGAGGGTAGCATTTTTAAATACCACCTCNTCAAAGGCATCATCCGCAAGCACGGGAGGAACTGAATTGGTCACCACGACATCAAGAATATTCTTACAGCCGGCATACTCTTCTGAACCTATTGTAGTTACTTTATCTCCAATTTCTACTTTTGTGAGACTATCATTGCCTGCGTAAGGTAAACCCTGATGATTACGACCAATATAGAGGAGCTCGATGGGGGCATTCTTGAATACGTCATTTCCGAATTTGATGGGATTGTCACCATCCTCCTCAACTACCTTCTTGAGATTTATGCAACCACTGAAAGCCGCATCGCCTATTGCCTCAATGCTGGCGGGGATGACTACCTCCTTGATGTCAGTACGGTTCTTGAAAGCATCCACGGCAATCTCCTTAACCGGATATTTCACGCCGTCAATCTCGATCTCGGACTGAATAGTCAACTTACCGTTTTCATCCGGTTTACCTCCTTTGATTACAATGTAAGGATCGTCTCCTTCATCAGTGATAATTTCATAGTTAAGTCCGTCTGAAATACCCGTTTTAGCTATCACCTTTACCGTACAAGAGGCTGTTATACCGTTGATTGTAGTTGCTGTAATTTTAGATGTACCGGCACTAACAGCTGTTACAGTACCATTGACATCAACTGTAGCAATTTCATCATTGTTTGAACTCCAGTTGAGAGATACTACTGTACTATTCTCGGGCATCACGGAAGCTTGAATAGTAGCGTGTGTTCCTTCAATAAGTTTTATCTCGGTGACGTCAAGTTCAATTTCATCGGGTAAAATATCGCTTTTACCTATGAGAATAAAGAACTTGCTCCATACATCATTAGCCTTGTAATCTTCCACCGCATCATCAGGCACCCGCAAGATTGCTGTGTTATAGACACACTCCTCGAAGCTATCTTCTGATACCGTCGGAGGTATTATTGCAATCACCGTTATATTTTTAATTGATGTACAACCGGCAAAATCAGAAGAAGAAATTACCGTAACTTTATCTCCGAAAGTAAGGCTGGTGAGCTTATCATTATTCCCAAACGGTAACCCTGATGTATTACGGCCGTTATAAAGTATTTCGATAGGAACGTTTTTGAATACATCTTTTCCGAACCCTAGTAGATTCTCACCATCCTCAGCTATCACCTCAACAAGATTTACACAACCCGAGAAGGCTTCATCACCAATTTCAACTATAGAAAAGGGAATTATAACTTTTTTAATATCGTTTCTATCCTTGAAAGCTCCGGGAGCAACTTCGATAACGGGATACACTTTACCGTCAATCTCAATCTCAGGGTCAATAGTCAGGGTACCGTTTCCGTCAGTGGTACCTCCAATAATCTTTAAAGCATCTTCACCATCTTCACCCCCTGGGATAATTTCAACCTCGAGCCCATCTATTGTTTCAGTTCTAGGCAAAACGGTAACAGTACAAGTAGCTGAAACCGCGCCACTGGTAGCTGTTATTATAGCAGTACCTACACCTACTGCCTCTACTAAACCATCTGTTGAAACTTTAGCTATAGTAGGATTATCTGAAGACCAAATAATATCATCAGTAGACTCAACAGGAGATACGGTTGCAGAAAGCTGTTCTATTTCACCATAATTTAATGTGAGAACTTCAGGAGAAACAGTAATTGCCTCGGTAGGTATCTCATTTAAATCTCCTGCTATATGCTTGAACAATCCCCAACTTCTATCCTGCTTGTACTTTTGTAGACTCTCTTTGTTTACATGGAGAGTCGCGTTTTCGTATACCTCATCATCAAATATACGATTTGATGATACATTTGGAGGCGTTTCTAAAGTAACATAGATATTCTTTAATTTTGGATAAGACTTAAATCCGGTTTTAGAGTCTATATTTTTGTAAGCAATAGTAAGTTCCTCAACGGAATAAAATCCCCAATAACCCGACGAGCAAGGACGACCTACATAGAATTTTTTTACATTACTTCCCCCAATTGGGATATATAGTTTTATCCCATAACCTCCATCCTCAACTATGACTTCTTCTAAAGAATCACTGGTTAATGCTCCTTGACTTATTGACTCAACGCTTGATGGAATAATCAATTTTTTTAGACTATCACTCCCACTAAAAACATAGGCACCTATTGTTTTTAAACCTCGGGGTAAATTAATTTGAACAAGATTAGTACAATCCGAGAATGCTCCATACCCTATGCTCGTAATACCTTCTGAAAGTGTAACTTCCGTAATATTAGGACATCCTTCAAAAGCCCTACTTCCTATTTCAGTAACAAAATATTTAGTATCACCATCTTGAACTATATCAGGAATGGTCACGACACCTGATATATCTTTACTTTGTACAGAAACTTCGCATGTATTAGCTGCATACGATAAAACTTCATAGGTTAACGTTTGCCCCTCAAAAGTATACTCAAATTGAGTACCTGCATAAGCAGGTAAGACAAAAGCAATTATGTTACACATTAACACAATTGTCATTCGTGTGAAATTAATTCTTTTCATTTGTTTATTTTTTCTATAAGGTATTTAAACTTATCTTTATCTTTGTTACATGCAGTTGCCGAGATATTTGTATCATCCCAATGGCAATAATATGCGCTATTTATAATAAAATTAGGATGATCTTTTAACAAGCTTTTAGATGGATTGCCATTCCACGCCAAAATTCCGCTACCTACAGTGTTACCCTCGTGAAGAGAGAATGGTGTGTACATAACGTTCTCTTTTGGACTATCCCAATATAGATTACAATTGGTAACAATAACGGTAAAACCGCCCATTACTTTGGGGAATACAGAGGTTAACATTTCTATCCTGCGTACATCTTTCCAAAAGTTATACATAACAATGTCAACTGCGGCTTGATTCTTTAGAATCTTTGTCCCTGGAAGCAATTCTTCACCAAAGAGACTTTCCTTTTCATTAATAGGCTTAGTTGCATATTTTAACTCCACAGCGGCAAACAGACCTTCCTTTTCAACCACAATGTCTATTGACAAATGGTTATTCCATGGAAATACAGGATCNACTATACGGGTTGAAGCNAATTTTGGATTGGGTTCTACTGCGATTCCTCGATGTTGTAATTCAATCAATGGNACACGATANTCCGTGTATACACGGTCAAACTTTAAGGAGCACTCAAGGTGCTTGGCAAGCTTGACTTGAAGATCACGCTCGCTGGTAAAGTAGCGTGTATTGGATTTAATCCATTTTACTATCTCTGCTTCGAGCGTCGCTAAAATTGAAAAATTCATGTAAAGCAAATTAAGTAATAATGATATTAATATATAAAGTTAAGTTGATAAGCGAGTTTCTCGCTATAAAAAAAGCGCAAGGATTCTTTCTCAAATGTGAGATATTTTATTTCGCCTCTATAAGTCTAACTTTTTCTCATGGAGGAGATAAATAATCGTATCTATGCGCTTTATATACAGTTGAGAAATACGAGAAAAAATCTACACCGAGGACTATGCTGATGCGTAAAAGAAGTTCGGTATCAATAAACTGACGTGTGAAGATGTCATAGACATTCCGACGATCACAGTGGAGTTTGCGACTGAACCAGGTAACACTACGTTCTTGTCTTCGTAGTTCGCCTTCAATAATTTGTCCTATGTGTATAGATTTCGGCTCATCAGGTTGTTGAACAGCTTCCATAATTTACAATAATTTGTTCTGCCAACATCGCGATTTGAGAGTATGGTTTAATATACCCCAACTCTTGGTGGAGGCTACAATTATATTGCAAACGGGACGCAATTATGTAAGTCACTAATGGCACGTGGCCAGGGAAGAAGAGCCGTTCCATCTCTTTCAGTTCATACCGAATTGCCAAGGCTTAAAGCCAAGGAGATGTAATCTTCCCAACCAATCAAGACGTAGTCTCTGAGGTTTTGCACCACAAAATTAGTGCAAAGTATGTGATTATATACACTAATTTTGTGAAATTTTCTTTCACACTAATGAAAATTCATTTTTAATCTGCTGTACCTATATTAAAATTTGAGACGTGGAATTAGGATTTGCGGCGGCGGGAGATGTTGCGGGCCATCTTGCGGTAGCCGGCGGCCTCGTCGGGGTCGCCTATCTGTTCGTACAGGTCGGCGAGCCTATGGCACAGGCGCTCGTTCTCCTCGTCAACGCGTAGGGCGGTAAGGTACAGGTCGAGGGCCTCGTAGAATTCGCCGGTGTGCATGTAGAGGTCACCGAGGTCAGAGAGTGCATCGAAATGGCGAGGCTTCACTTTGAGCAGCTTACGATAGGCATCAATTGCGTTCTCATTATCCCCTTTCTCCACGAGGGTCACCGCCTTCCAGTACATTGCATCCTGAAAGTCTGGCGAGATTGAGAGTGCTTTATCAAAGTTTCCCAATGCGCCGTCAAACTCATCTTCTTCAAGACATTCCCTTCCCAGGGAGGTGTATTCCTCAGCAAGTTTATCAAAGCGGCTCTGCTCTCCCTTGGCCTGTTCCTCAAGCTCGTTGATGCGTTCCTTGAGTTTCCCCACCCCGGCAAGTTTCATCTTGATGAGACGGATAACCTTGGGGTTGCCGAGCTCGTTACGACCCACGAGTGCCTCAAGAAACTTGTCTACAGCAAGGGAAGTCTCGCCACGGTCAAACGCTTTCGCTGCCTGACGATAGGCTTCATCAGCGCGGGCACGGGCGATGGCTGTTCGTATCATCGTGGTGTCGTTGAAAAGACGGGTGTAACCGGTTATCGCCGGGTTGACAAACACGTCCCGCTCTGTGATGGGTGACTTGAGAGTGAGCCCTTCGAGACCCGTA
>JAAVGQ010000084.1 GCA_014800105.1 Bacteroidales bacterium
TGTTTTGTGTGGATAAGATGAACCCACGCGCGCGAGTAGCGTTCATTAACAGTTAATGCATAAATAGTTAACGATTGTTATATTGATATTTTTCAAATAAACCATTCGATTATTGCCAAGTCATAGATACCGTAACAACTGAAACAAAACATTATCAAACTTATTAAAAACAATACAGACTATGAAAAAGAAAGTTTTAAGCTTAGCAATCGCACTCATCGCTACCGGCGCAGTTATGTCAGCACAGACTGCCCAGACTTCTGATAACACTACCAAGACCGAGCAGACCGAAAAGAAATGTAACAAGAAGGACGGCGAAAAGTGCTGCAATAATAAAGATGCCAAAAAGGGTAACAAGAAAGGACACAAGAATCACTCAATGAACAAGGGTAACAAGCAAGGCAAGCGTCCCGACATGTTCCAGGGCATCGAGCTCACTGCTGACCAGCAGACCGCGTTGAAGAACCTTCGCGAACAGAACAGAAAAGATAGCGAGCAGGCAAAACAGGAACGCAAGGCCATGGACCAGAAGGCACGCGAAGAGCGCATGGCTAAGAGAGATGCTGAACTCAAAAAGATTCTCACTCCCGAGCAGTATACCAAATATCAGGCTAACATAGAGGAACTTAAGGCTAAACGTGCTAACCGTCAAGGCGGTGAGCGTCGTGGTAACCGAATATGATAAAGATATTCCGCATGTAGCTCCCAGCTTCATGCCAGGACAGATACTCTCATAAGCCGGAATCTATAATACTATAAAAATACAAGGTATTTTTTATTAGATGTATAAGTGGTGACAACGTGTGTGAACATATAGTATACCACGCAAAACGATAATTATGTGATTGGAAGAGCGCCCCGAGGTTTGGATACCCCGGGGCGTATTTTTTTTCTCTTATTCTTTAAGGAGCTGATGAAGAATATTAAATCGCCCCAAAAGAAGCACGGTGATACTTTAGCTGACCGGCTATCTTATATTGGACGATGTGATTATTCATTTTTCGCTGATACTTATATTATGAATAGCTTTCGCGAGCGAGTCAGTCCAGTAAGGTATTTCCTTTTGGAATGTCTTCTTGTACTTGGTTTTGTCAAGAACAGAGTAAGCCGGTCGTTTCACCGGTGAAGGAAATTCATAGCTGTGGCATGGTTGGATATCACACTCCGTGCGTCCTGACTGTCGGGCTATCTCTTTCGCGAAATCATACCATGAACATACACCTTCATTACTGTAATTATATATCCCCTCATTCCCCGCAATCTTGCCGTTATCAATCATGTCGATAATGGCACGGGCAAGATCGCGGGCATACGTAGGCGTGCCGGCTTGGTCAAAAACAACGTTTAAAAGCTGCTTGTTCTCAGTGTGGTTAAGCATGGTCTTGAGGAAGTTCTTGCCGTGCTCAGAATATAACCACGACGTACGTATAATCACATAACGACAACCGCTCGTAATAATGGCTTCCTCGCCGTGTAGCTTTGTGCGACCGTAAGCCCCGGTGGGATTAGGAGTCTGTTCTTCAGTACAGGGAGTGTTATTGAGATTCCCGCCGAAGACGTAATCAGTGGAGATCTGAATAAGCGGTATATCATTTTCCCTGGCTGCCTTTGCAAGATATGACACAGCTGTAGCATTAATGCGCTCGGCTATCTCTTCCTGCTCCTCAGCTTTATCTACATTTGTATAAGCTGCACAGTTTACTATAACATCAAAATTATTAGCACTGACACCAAGCATCACCGCTTCCTCATCAGTTATATCAATGTCGTCAACATCAGTAAATATATACTCGTTAGGCGAATCTTTTGATTCCTCCTGCAGGCAGGTGCCCAGCTGTCCGTTTCCTCCGGTTACAAGTATCCTCATCGTGATAATATTTATTGTAAGTATTCAAATATAGAAGATTTGATAACGGCACAAAATTAACAAAAAAAGATCCACATCATGAAATGCAGACCTTTTAAATTATATCCTGAAGCAGGATTAATCGATATACTCCAAGGGTTGAAGACTTACCTGAGCCTGAGCAAAGTGATTTTCAATATTGACAACGTTTTCAGTACGTGCCCTGAGGGTTTCTCTTTTCATTGATTTACCGGCAACGATTGCTGAATAAACTACGCCTCCAAGAACGGCACAAAGGAAAAATGTCAATAATGAAGTCTTCATAAGCTCGTGTTTTTTATAGTGGTTGAGTATTGTTTTATATTAGAATGGCAAACAGTTTTAGAGGCAAGCACACATCATGCCACGCACTCTGTCAAAGATTGACTGCTTGAGCTCACGAAGGTGAATCTGAACCTTACTGCTCGTCTTGCTTATAAAGATAATAGACGAATGAAGCACAACGGCTACCACTTTATCAAAATCCAGAATAGCATGCACACGGTTAAGATCAATCGTGTGGAAGGGCGACCAATTGTCAAGACTGTTAATGATAAGATCATGTCCCTTAATCTCAATAGCATGATCGTCATGAGCAGCCTCAAAGAGTAAGGGTATATTCAACTCGTCGAGGCTTGTGGGGCGGCGACTGTACTTCTTGTAAATGTTTTCTATAACCTTATTGTCTATCATATCGAGTAGTTATTGTAGGATCTTTTTATCATTTGGGATTATTCGCATTTATAACACACGATATATTAATTTTGTTGCAACGGAAAGTGCTCTTTTCTAAGAAAATTACACTATTAACCGTTGTTAACATTTGCCATACAGTATTTCTTTGTGCAATCCGCTCTTTATCATTGATTTCTATAAAACAATGCGGCAGATGTCAGAACAAGTAAGACATCTGCCGCAATCCATTATCTTATTGAGTCTAAGAAATTATCAAGCGAGGAAGCCAAGAAGAGCTCCGGCTGCCACGGCTGAACCGATCACGCCGGCTACGTTGGGACCCATAGCGTGCATGAGGAGGTAGTTTTGAGGATCGTATTCGAGACCAAGGTTATTTGAGATACGAGCTGACATGGGTACTGCTGATACACCGGCATTACCAATGAGCGGATTAATCTTTTTATCCTGGGGCAAGAACAGGTTGAAGAGCTTGACGAAGAGTACACCTGAAGAAGATGCAATCACGAATGCCATGAAACCGAGCAGGAAGATGAAGATAGTTTCCTTGGTGAGGAAAGTGGTAGCCTGAGTAGAGGCGCCCACGGTCATTCCAAGCAGGATTGTGACAATATCAGTGAGTGCATTGCTTGCTGTCTTGGCAAGGCGGGTTGTAACACCACTCTCACGAAGGAGGTTACCGAAGAACAGCATTCCGAGGAGGGGAAGGCCTGAGGGTACCACGAAGCAAGTGAGAAGGAGACCAACGATGGGGAATACAATCTTCTCGTTCTGTGACACGGCACGCGCGGGACGCATGCGGATGAGACGCTCTTTCTTAGTGGTGAAGAGACGCATCAACGGGGGCTGGATCACAGGAACAAGTGCCATGTAAGAGTAAGCTGACACCGCGATTGCACCCATTAGATTAGGAGCAAGCTTTGAAGAAAGGAAGATTGCTGTGGGACCGTCAGCACCACCTATGATGGCGATAGCACCAGCCTGGTCGGGGGCAAATCCGAGAGCAAGTGCAACCATGTAGGCACCGAAGATACCAAACTGAGCAGCTGCACCGATGAGCATCAGCTTGGGATTAGCTATGAGTGCTGAGAAGTCAGTCATCGCGCCGATTCCAAGGAAGATAAGGGGCGGATACCAACCAGCTGACACGCCATTATACAGGATGTTAAGCACTGAACCTTCCTCGTAGATACCGATCTCAAGACCGGCATTTGCGTTGAAGGGGATATTTCCAATGAGGATACCGAAACCTATGGGCACAAGGAGCATGGGCTCGAAGTTCTTCTTAATGGCAAGCCAGATGAAGAACAGACCCACCGCCAACATTACAAAGTGTTCAAATGTAGCGTTGGCAAACCCCGTGAACTGCCAGAATTGCGCGAGGTTTTCAGTAAAGAAATTTGCTAAAACCATGTCTTTCTATTTTTTATAATTGACTATGGTAAGCAATTATGCAATAGTGAGAAGTAAGGTTCCCTCGAGCACTGAGTCGCCGGGTTTAACATCAATTGATGCGATAACGCCGTTGCGACCTGCATGAATTGAGTTCTCCATCTTCATAGCCTCGAGAACGAGAACAGTGTCCTCAGCCTTGACTGTATCACCTACGCTCACGGGGATAGTCATTACTACACCGGGGAGGGGTGCCTTGACGGGCTGACCTGCACCAGCGGCTGCCGGACGAGCGGCGATAACCTTTTCACCTGAGGCAGTGCGTGGAGCAGCTCCCGGCTTGGGTGCGCTCACTACTTTAACCTGAGTGGTCTTGTCTTCCAGTTCTACCTTGTAAGGTACGCCATTAACTTCTACCTGGGCAATACCATTTTCGACATCGCCTACTGAAACGGTGTAAGCGTTGCCATTGATTTTATACTTATATTCTTTCATTACTTCTAAATTTTGTAATTAACGTCGAGGCATCTGACGCATGTTGTAAATCTTGGAGCTCCAGGGTGAATAAGCCTTTCTCACTTTATTAATAGTAAGGATAGTGCTTTCAATGTCATGGGCGTTGAGATGTTCATGGAGAGCCATGACAATAGCCGCGATTTCCTCACCTGAATCATGTTCAGGATGCTCTTCACGAGGAGTGTCCTTGACATTCATACCCTGTGAACGCATCTTATTACTCTTAGAGATTGAGCCGCCGATTTTATTGATAATCATGAACGCTATGCACAGGAGTGCGAGAGCACTGAACACTATACACATTGCCATGGCTGACATAGCAAAACCATGAGGGTCCTCGGTAGCAAACTTATCAACCTTGTCATTGCGGTCCTCGATGATATTTGCGCTCGAGGGGGTGATATACTTTCCGGGGGTAACATCGTCTCTAACTTCCCAAGTGGCGGCTACATCAACATTGCCGTTAGCATCATATTCGGTCACGCCATCAATCTTACGTGCGTAAGAAGTGTTCGGGGCAAGAACGGGTATGGTCACGTGGTCGATGAGAGTCTTCTTGTCTGAGTCAAAGAGGAAAATCTCATTGGCGGTATCGGGGTTGAGAACAAAATTTGTATGGAACGTGCCACGGGTAGGAGTACCGTCGGCCCAGAACACCACGTGCTGGCGCTTAGGCATCTTGGTATTCACGTCATGTAGAGGAATGGAGTACCATTCGTCGGGACTGGTAGTAGTATCAGTAGTGATGTAGACTGATGAGATTTCGAGGGGAGCAAACTTGGAGTTATAAAGCTCAATCCAAGCGGGGCGTCCACCGAAATCGTCAACGAAATTAGATTCGTTGGCGGTCATAACCTCGTTGATGTGCAGGACTCCCTTGCGGGCCTGTCCTGACATCGCAGTGGCTGTGAATGCACAAGCTACCAGTGCTATTAATTTGAACTTATTCATATATTAATATATTACTGGTGGCTTACAGGGGTATATTACCATGCTTCTTAGCGGGATTCATCACCTTCTTGGTAGCAAGAGTCTGGAGAGCCTTGATGATGCGGAAACGAGTGTTACGGGGTTCGATTACGTCATCAATGTAGCCATATTTTGCTGCATTGTAAGGGTTACAGAAGAGCTTGTTGTACTCAGCCTCCTTCTCAGCGAGAACAGCCTTGGGATCCTCGGCAGCCTTAGCTTCCTTAGCGTAAAGCACTTCAACAGCGCCGGCACCGCCCATAACTGCGATTTCAGCTGAGGGCCAAGCGTAGTTGAGGTCACCGCGAAGTTGCTTACAGCTCATCACGATGTGAGAACCACCGTAGCTCTTGCGCAGGGTAACTGTAACCTTGGGCACAGTAGCTTCACCGTATGCGTAAAGCAGTTTAGCACCGTGAAGGATTACGCCGTTGTATTCCTGGCCTGTACCGGGAAGGAAGCCGGGAACGTCAACAAGAGTCACGAGAGGAATGTTGAATGCGTCACAGAATCGAACGAAGCGTGCAGCCTTGCGTGATGCGTTAGAGTCGAGTACACCTGCAAGATACTTGGGCTGGTTAGCAACGATACCTACTGACTGGCCGTTGAAGCGAGCGAAACCTATGATGATATTCTTAGCATAGTCGCGCTGGATTTCGAGGAACTCGCTGTTGTCAACGATAGCACCGATTACCTTATACATGTCGTAAGGACGGTTAGCTGAGTCAGGGATGATTTCGTTGAGATAGTCTTCGAGACGGTCGATGGGGTCAGTGCATTCAACTACGGGAGCCTCCTCAAGGTTGTTCTGGGGAATGTAGCTGAAGAGCTTGCGGATGATGCGGATTGCGTCCTCGCCATCCTCGGCAGCAAAGTGAGTAACACCACTCTTGCTTGCGTGAACCTCAGCGCCGCCAAGCTGGTCCTGGGTTACATCTTCACCGGTAACGGTCTTTACAACCTTGGGGCCGGTAAGGAACATATAAGAAATACCCTTAGCCATAACGGTGAAGTCAGTGAGAGCGGGAGAATAAACCGCACCACCGGCACAGGGACCGAGGATACCTGAAATCTGAGGAATCACACCTGAAGCGAGGATGTTGCGCTGGAAAATCTCAGCATAGCCTGCAAGGGCGTTGATACCTTCCTGAATACGTGCACCGCCCGAGTCGTTAAGGCCGATGACAGGAGCGCCCATGCGCATCGCCATGTCCATAACCTTACAGATTTTGAGTGCCATGGTTTCACTCA
The DNA here is from genome assembly GCA_014800105.1 of Bacteroidales bacterium. Classification (GTDB taxonomy): domain Bacteria; phylum Bacteroidota; class Bacteroidia; order Bacteroidales; family Muribaculaceae; genus JAAVFS01. Next base: position 6,707 of record JAAVGQ010000084.1, read on the forward strand.
GTGAACCGCCAAACACGGTGAAGTCCTGAGCAAATACGTAAACGAGACGACCCTCGATAGTACCGAAACCGGTTACGACGCCGTCACCGGGATATGATTTCTTTTCCTGGCCGAAGTTAGTGCAACGGTGACGCACAAACATGTCGAGTTCCTCGAAAGAACCCTCGTCAAGCAGCTGTGCAATGCGCTCGCGGGCGGTGAATTTACCGCGCTCGTGCTGTTTATCAATAGCCTTCTGGCCGCCACCAAGACGCGCCTCGGCACGCAGGTCAATCAGCTCCTGTATTTTCTTTAATTGTTCGCTCATGATAGATATATGTGTAACGAATTTTTAATTTGATTACTTGTTGGGATCCTCACAAAGTTCAACGAGAGTACCTACGGTTGACTTGGGGTGAAGGAATGCGATGTTGAGGCCTTCAGCGCCCTTGCGCGGAGCCTTGTCAATGAGGCGGCAACCCTTTTCTTCAACCTCAGCGAGTGCGTTAGCTACGCCGCTTTCCACTGCAAACGCGATGTGCTGGATGCCACCACGGCCACCGTTGTTTGCGATGAACTTAGCGATAGCGCTATCCTCAGCCGTAGGCTCGAGAAGTTCAATTTTTGTCTGGCCCACTTTGAAGAAAGCTGTACGCACTTTCTGGTCAGCGACTTCTTCGATGGCAAAGCACTTGAGGCCAAGCATGTTCTCGTAGAAAGGGATAGCTTCTTCGAGTGAGGGAACAGCTATACCCACGTGTTCGATATGTGAAATATCCATAATGAAAGGTGTTTATGTAATTAATTGGTTAATAATACATGAATTATAAATCCGGCGCCCGGTGACTTACACCACCACACACGCGTGGACATTGCAAAATTAACAAAATATTTCAACCATACACTCTAAACATCTCAAAAAGTTTAAATTTCACATCAAATTACAGTTCCCGGCCAACACTTTACTATCACCCCATCAATAAAAATTCCTAATATTTCGACACACGATTCAATTTATTCGATCTAAATATTATCTTTGTTGAATTCTTAGAGTGTGTTAAGATAAAAATACCCAAACTATGAGCAAAATTTCATACATTTTCCTGGCTGACGGTTTTGAGGAAATCGAAGCTTTAGCAACGCTCGACATGATTCGTCGTGCCGGCATTGAAATCAAAAGCGTGTCAATCAACCCCACCAATATTGCAACCGGAGCGCACGGTATCCCCGTGACAGCTGACTGCAACATCAATGATATAAATGCCTCAAACGCCTGCTGGCTCATCCTCCCCGGCGGACTTCCCGGCGCAACCAATCTCGCTGATTGTCTTCCACTCGTGAACATTTTGAAAGAACATCATGCTAACGGCGGAGGCATAGCTGCCATCTGTGCATCGCCGGCATTCGTCCTCGGTGCAACAGGACTGCTAGAAGGCGTGGACGCCACCTGCTACCCCGGCTGTGAAGGACAGGCTCCCTCTGTAAAATTCACCGGTCGCCCGGTTGAGGCAACCAAGCAAATCATCACCGGTCGCGGTCCCGGCTACACTTTCCAGTTTGCACTCGCTATCATTCACGCCATTGCCGGTGAGGATGCAGCTCAAAAAGTTGCTGACGGAATGCTCCTGACCGAATAAAACCACCCGGCACAAAGGTACAACAACATCGGCAACAATCAACCGCAAAAAACATACATAGAACGCGGTAAGTTAAAATATTTCTCGAAAAAGTTTGCTCACATAGCAAAAAAGCATTATCTTTGTGCCCGATTTAAACAACCAATTTATTTAATTAACAATGAATCACTACGAAACCGTTTTCATTTTAACTCCCGTTTTGTCTGATGCTCAGATGAAGGAAGCGGTAGAAAAGTTCGAGAAGGTTCTCACCGAGGCCGGTGCAACCATCGTGAACGAAGAGACTTGGGGCCTGCGCAAGCTTGCTTACCCCATCCAGAAGAAGTCAACCGGCTTTTACACTCTCGTGGAATTTGACGGTGACCCCACTCTCGTAAAGAAACTTGAAACCGCATTCCGTCGCGACGAGCGCGTTCTTCGCTTCCTCGTATTCCGTAACGACAAGTATGCCGCTGAGTATGCCGCTAAGCGTCGCAGCCTCAAGGCAGGTAAAGCTAATGCACCTAAAGAAGAAGTAAAGGAGGACTAAGACATGGCACAGGCACAATCAGAAATACGTTATCTCACTCCGCTGTCAGTTGACGTTAAGAAGAAAAAATATTGCCGCTTCAAACGTAGCGGTATCAAGTATATCGATTACAAGGATCCCGAATTCCTCAAGAAGTTCCTCAACGAGCAGGGCAAGATTCTTCCCCGCCGTATCACCGGTACTTCACTGAAATTCCAGCGCCGAGTTGCTCAGGCCGTTAAGCGTGCCCGTCACCTCGCTCTCCTCCCCTATGTAACCGACTTGATGAAATAATCCATTAATCCAAGGAAAATTCAGTTATGAAGATTATATTGAAAGAAGACGTTCATGGCCTTGGATACAAGGACGACGTTGTAGAGGTTAAAGACGGCTATGGCCGCAACTATCTCATCCCCACCGGTAAGGCAACTATCGCTTCTACCTCAGCCCTCAAGGTTCTCGCTGAAAACCAGCGCCAGCGCGCTCACAAGCTTGCCCAGATTAAGGCTGACGCTGAAGCTCTCGCTGCTTCACTTGCTGAAGTTGCTCTCACCATCGGTGCAAAGGCAAGCTCAACCGGCACCATCTTCGGTTCAGTTAACAACATCCAGATTGCCGAAGCACTCGAAAAGGCAGGTCACACTGTTGACCGCAAGGTTATCGTACTGAAACAGCCCGTTAAAGAACTCGGACAGTATGTTGCAACCCTCAAGCTTCACAAGGACGTTACTGTTGACGTTCCCTTCGAAGTTGTTGCAGAATAATTTTGCCCCTAATCCCGTCTCTATTATATTTAGAGACATCTATTTCCCCAAATATCTCCGAGAGCCGCTGTGCGTGATGCATAGCGGCTCATTTCTTTTGTGAAATTATGCAAAAATACTTGACAAGGGGGGGCGCGGGGTTGTAACTTTGTTACAAATTTTGCATTGTGAAAAATAATTCCCTTTCTAAGTCTTCAATGTTTGGCAAGCAGATAATGTCGACCGTCAGTGTCACCATTGTTCTGCTCATCCTCGGTGTCTTTGCAGTCCTCGCAATCAGCGCCGAACAATTCACTGACACGCTTAAATCACGCATGGGTTTCACCGTTGTCATGAACGATGCCGTGAGCGACAATACCATTAGAAGTGTCGAAGCTCTTCTCGCCAAGGCGCCATATGTGAATAGCCTCAAATTCACTACGGCCCAGGAGACCATGGAGGCATGGGAACGGGATAACGGTGAAAATATCATGGACGTCCTCGGCGTGAATCCTTTCGGAGCCGAATTTGAAGTAACAGTCACAACCCCCTATGCCAACAGTGACAGCCTCGCAATGATTACTGACAGGCTCCGCAACATCGAGGGTATTGATGAAGTTTCAACCACCAGCCATGTCGTGGAAGGTATCAACCGCATCATGCACTTCATCTCAGTTATCTTCATTCCTCTTGCCATCGCTCTGCTGCTTGTTTCGGCAGTACTGATAAATAATACCGTCCGTCTCACGGTATATGCAAGTCGCTTTCTCATCCACACAATGCGACTCGTGGGTGCTACCGGCGATTTCATCCGCCGCCCGTTCATCCGCACCGGTATTCTCAACGGTTTCGTTGCCGGCATTGCCGCTTCTCTCATTCTGTGGGCCGGTCTTGAAGGCCTTCGGTCAGCCGTTCCTGAAATGGTAACCTTTGCATCATGGAGCTCACTTGCATGGCTTTTCCCTGCAATGATTGCAGCCGGTATCATGATATGCGGAATCTCAGCCGCGCTGGCAACCAACAAATATTTAAAAATAAAATACGACGACCTCTTTTAATGCGAGTAACAGGCATTGAAAGTCCCCGTTTCTATAGTCGACACAACGAGGCTATTCCTGAGAGTAGCATCACAATACATTTTTATACATGAATAAAGTTCAATTACCACTTGTAAAGATTAACTTTATAATGATGGGAGTCTCAGCACTGCTCATCATTCTCGGTTTCCTGCTCATGCTCGGTGGCAGTTCTACCGGTGACCAGTTCAATCCTGATATTTTCAGCACCCGCCGCATCGTAGTTGGTCCCACCATCGCGTTCATCGGCTTCGTCGCCATGGGAATCGCAATCATCTATCGTCCCAAAAACAAAACTCAAGAATAAAAGTCTGAATCATGGATTGGTTACAAGCACTCATCTTAGGTATAGTTCAAGGACTCGCAGAATACCTTCCCATCAGTAGCTCAGGTCACCTCGAAATATTCAAGCAAATTCTGGGTATGGACATCGAGGGAGCTGAATCCCTTCAGTTTGACATCGTGCTACATGTTGCCACCGTGTTGAGCACCATCGTAGTATTGTGGCGCGAATTCGTTCCGCTCATCACTTCATTCTTCGGTTGGAAAAAGGACGCTCACTTCTTCTACGTGTGGAAAATTCTGCTTTCATGTATCCCCATCATGATTGTGGGACTCTGCTTCAAGGACCAGATTTCAGCACTCTTCGACGGTAACCTCATGGTAGTGGGTGTTTGTCTTCTTATCACCGCTACCCTCCTTGCTTTCACTTACTTCTCAAAGACTGAACCTGACAAGGTTCTGCGCAGCGAGGGAGTGAAAGTTCCCGGTCGCGAAATTACCTGGCTCGACGCTTTCATCATTGGTTGTGCTCAGGCTGTAGCTGTCCTTCCCGGGCTTAGTCGTTCCGGTTCAACAATCGCTACAGGTATCCTACTCGGTGACCGTCGTGACCAGCTCGCTCAGTTCTCATTCTTCATGGTTATCATCCCCATCCTTGGCGAGGCATTCCTTGACTGCCTGAAAATGATTGCAGGCTCAGGTGAAGCTGTAGCTACTCAAAACATCGGTATCCTCCCTATTGCCGTAGGCTTCATTGCCGCTTTCCTCGTAGGTTGCGCCGCTTGCAAATGGATGATTGAAATCGTTAAGAAAGGTAAGCTCGTGTGGTTTGCACTATACTGCGCCGTTGCCGGTATCATCTCTATTGCCTGGCAGCTGATGCATTAAATCCCACTGATAATGAATTTTACAAAAGGAGAAATTATATATATCGACAAGCCCCTTGAATGGACTTCGTTCAACGCCGTGAAGCGACTCAGATCATGCATTCAGCGCCGCATCGGTGTCAAGAAGCTCAAAGTGGGACATGCCGGTACACTCGACCCCCTTGCAACCGGCGTCATGATTATCTGTACAGGTAAAGCTACCAAGAGAATTGATGAGCTCCAGGCAGGTGTCAAGGAATATGTTGCAACGATAGGTTTAGGAGCTACAACCCCGAGTTTCGACCTCGAAACCGAGATTGACGCACACTACCCCACCGAGCATATCACGCGCGAACTGGTGGAGGAAACGCTCAAGAAATTTACAGGTCGCATCGAGCAGATACCTCCGGCCTATTCAGCATGCAAGATTGACGGCCAACGAGCTTACAAGATGGCTCGAATGGGCGAGGAAGTCAACCTGAAACCCAAGGTGCTCGTCATTGACGAAATCGAGCTCCTTGAGTTCTCGCCCGAGTCGATTACCTTGCGCATTGTCTGCAGCAAGGGCACCTACATCCGTGCTCTCGCCCGCGACATTGGCGAAGCGTTGCAGTCAGGTGGTCACCTCACCGCGTTACGTCGCACCCGAGTGGGGGATATCACCGTTGAGCGGTGTATGACAGTCGATGAAGCCGTCGAGATGATCAAGACCGCTCCCATCGAGACAACTGACGAGGAAGAATAACAACGATATAGAAAAATAGTACTAACTCAAAATAAATCTCCCCGTAGCGAGAGAGTCCAATAACGATGAAACTATCACAATTCAAATTCAAACTCCCTGAGAATCTTATAGCTTTAGAACCCACCCCCGAGCGCGATGAATGTCGCCTCATGGTAATCAACCGTAAGACAGGCGAGATAGAACATCACATCTTCAAGGATATCCTCAATTACTTTGACGAGGGTGATATGATGGTTTTTAACGATACCAAAGTGTTCCCCGCCAAGCTCTATGGCAACAAGGAAAAAACGGGTGCAAAGATTGAAGTTTTCCTCCTGCGAGAGCTCAACGAGGACAACAAGCTGTGGGATGTACTCGTAGAACCCGCACGCAAAATTCGCATCGGTAACAAGCTTTACTTCGGCGAGGACGACTCAATGGTTGCCGAGGTAATCGATAATACCACCTCACGCGGACGCACACTCCGTTTCCTTTATGACGCGCCCCATGACGAATTTAAGGAAACCCTGTTCTCAATGGGTATGACTCCCCTGCCGGAATACATCAAGAGGGAATCGACCCCTGAGGATGCTGAACGTTACCAGTGCATCTTCGCTAAGAACGAGGGTGCTGTTGTAGCTCCCGCTGCCGGCCTCCACTTCAGCCGCGAGCTTATGAAACGCCTTGAAATCAAGGGTGTGAAAGAAGGTTTCATTACCGTTCACAGCGGTCTCGGAACATTTCGTGAAATCGATGTCGAGGACCTCACGAAGCACCGCATGGACTNTGAACAGATTGAGATTGGCGAGCAGCTCGTAAACGAAGTGAACAATACAAAGGACGCCGGTCACAAGATTTGCGCCGTAGGCACTTCAGTGCTACGCGGCATTGCAAGCGCCGTGAGCATGGGTGGACACATGAAGACTTACTCAGGCTGGACCAACAAGTTCATCTTCCCTCCCTACGATTTCACAGTAACTAACGCGCTCGTAACAAACTTCCACCTTCCCTACTCTACCATGCTCATGATGGTAGCGGCATTCGGCGGCTATGACCTCGTCATGAAAGCTTACGACATCGCCGTTAAGGAAGGCTACCGTTTTGGCGCCTACGGCGACGCAATGCTCATCATATAATAGCAAGCTATGATTATTGAAGAACGTACTGACCGTCACGCCCGCATCATCGACGCAGCACGCCGTATGCTCACAGCTGCCCGTACGGCTCCAAAGGCTCGTGGTAACGATAACCTCGAGTGCATACTCGTTGAAGGCACTGACCTCAAGAAACTCAGCGACGCAATGCTTGAGCTATTCAACGAGACTGGTCGCCCCGTGTACCAGCGTGATGCAGCCAATATACTTCAGGGTGATTGCGTAATCCTTATTGGTATTCGTCCACTTCTCATGGGACTGAATTGCGGACATTGCGGCTACCCCAAATGCGGCGAAAAGCCTCAGGAAGCTCCCTGTGTCATGAACGTTACTGACGTGGGTATCGCCATCGGCTCGGCCTGTGCGACTGCAGCTGACCAGCGACTGGACACCCGCGTAATGTTCTCAGCAGGTATGGGTGCAATGAAACTCGGTTTGCTCCCCGGCAGTAAGCAAGTATTCGCAATTGCCGTTTCAGCCNGCAGTAAGAACCCATTCTTTGACCGCTGATGGGCGACACATTCTACACGCTTGCATCNCCNGGNGAAGGAATCTACAGGGAGAAGATGAGCAAATTCATGGCATTTGCTCTCCCTGTTGATACAGTCGAGGGTGCCCGCGAAATAATCAGCGAATACACTAACCGCTTTCACGATGCTCGCCACGTGTGCTGGGCCTATATGATCGGTGCCTCCCGCACCACTTTTCTCTCCAGCGACAACGGTGAGCCGTCAGGNACCGCAGGCAAGCCGATATTAGGGCAGATAAACTCGTTCAACCTCACTAATGTAGTCGTTATAGTCGTGCGATATTTCGGTGGCATCAAGTTAGGAACTTCAGGCCTTATCGTGGCTTACCGCGAGGCTGCACGTGAAGCTATATCTGCAGCCCCCATCATCGAGTGTCACGAGCAGGAAACAATTTCATTCACGTTCCCTTACCTATCGATGGAACCGGTAATGCGGCTCGTAAAGAACAGCGAGGTAAATGTCCTCGACCAGACATTCGACAACTCATGCAGCATGACCATCAGCATCCGTGCCGACCATGCTCCCGAGCTCAGCCGCCGTCTTCAGGATATCGATGGCCTCACACTGAAAGACTAAACCATTCGGTGAAAGCCGTATACAAACAATGCACCGGTTCAGCATTAATGCCGATCCGGTGCAACTTTTTATTCGTTCAATAATAAACCGGAATCGCTATCAATAAGCGTGGTCATTATTGATTTCTTCAGTTGTAATGGGGGTAGCATTCATCTTGTACCATACGTAACCAATGTAGATAACTACAACAGGAATGAAAGCTGACACCCAAGTCATTACTTTAAGTGTAAAGTAGCTTGAAGAACTGTTGGCAATAGTCAGCGAGCTTGCAGGATCAGTTACCGATGCAAGATATGCCGTTCCATTATATCCGGCAAGACACAGTAAAGCGAAAACTGTAAACACCGTGCCGACTCCAGTCCACCAGATGCCCTGACGGTAGCCATCTTTCAAAGCTGTCTTTACAATACCCCAAAGCACCATTACTACGCCTAATCCCATGAGAGCTGCGAGCCACCACAGGTTGAGCAGATTGTCAGCATACTTGAAAGGTACAGCCTCAATGACTCCGGCAGCATTCACGCCATATCCTGTAGTTGTGAGCAATACGCCGGTGAATGTGAGGAACAGTACAACAAAGATTGCACCGTTCACAATCACTGAGCGGCGAGTGCGGGCAGCAAACTCGGTTCCGTCATTGATTGAATTGAGGAAATAGAGAGCAGCGAGAGTGCGGGCAAGGAAAAGTACAGTGAAACCAAGGAGAAGATTCTTCCATGATGCGATTGCCTCAAGGCCGTGTGAACCATTCCACACTGAGATTACAGGGCTTGAACCCACAACAAGATTTCCTTTATTGATAGTGAAATCTGCGCCAAAGAAAAGCATGCCCACTGCGACACCCAAGAGCACACAACCCACAACCCCGTTGATCATAAGGAAAACGTCGTAAGTGCGCTCGCCAAGGAGATTGCCCGGCTTGCGACGGAACTCGTAGCTGAATGCCTGGAGCACGAAGCTGATGAGAATGAGTACCCACAGCCAGTAAGCGCCACCAAAGCAGGTTGAATAATACAGCGGGAATGACGCGAAGAATGCGCCACCAAAAACTACGAGCGTAGTGAATGTCAGCTCCCACTTGCGACCGAGGACGTTCACAATAAGGTTGCGTGAATCCTCATTTCTGGCACATGCGATCATCGTCTGGCCTCCTTGAACGAAGAGCAGGAAAACAAGTAATGCACCTAACAGGGCTATCAGTGCCCACCAATATATCTGTAATGCTTCCATAGTTTCTTATTTATTTGAGTCTGACAATAAATCCTTTTTTGAGTCCTTATTAATCTGGCTCACCATGATGCCAATCTCAGCACACATGAGCAGAGTGAAAACAACCACGAAAATCCAGAAAGTGAGCTGAACCGACCCACTGCCTATGGCTGAAATTGCAGCCTTGGCAGGCATGAGGTCCTGAATTACCCAGGGCTGACGGCCTACCTCAGCTACTACCCAACCGGCCTCGCTACAAATCCACACGATAGCGATTGTGGCAAGTCCACCGGCAAGCACGAGCTTGTTATCAAACCACTCGGGTGTACGATAGCTCATGAATAGCGATGCAATAAAGAAAAGGAGAAGGTATCCACCGGCCATCACCATCACGCGGAACGCGTAGAAAGTCAACGCTACCGGGGGAACTGCTTCCTCAGGTGAATCGAGATAGCCATAGCCGAAGTTTTCAAAATCAGCCTTCAGTAATTGTGCTGCCTTTTCCATGCCCTGAGTATCACCTGCCTTGCGGGCCTCCTCATAAGTTGCCAATGCGTTCTGGGCACGCTTGCCGGCCTCGATGCGTTCGGCATATGAAATAGTGTGGATAGTATCACCACCGGCAGTCAGTTCAATACCCTCAATGAGGTCTTCAATACCGGGAACAAATGCATTGGCATCATGTTTTGCAAGGATTGAGAGGCCTTTTGGAATCTCAAATCCCAAGAGCATCGGGTCGTTATTGTCACCAACTTTCTTGTCAGGATTCAGAATACCTACACCCACAAGTCCCTGACCTACCTCACCGCGATAGAGACCTTCCATTGCAGCAAGTTTCATGGGCTGCACGCGAGAAACCTCAACAGCCGAGCCGTCACCGGTCCACATGGTGAGGATAATACCTGCGAGACCCACCCAGCTGCCAAGCTTTATTGAACGAAGCGCAAACTCGCGGTTCTTCTTGCGCAGCAGCAGGAAGCAGCTTACTCCCACTACGAATACAGCCCCGAGAACCCAACCGCTCAGCACTGTGTGGAAAAACTTGTTGATAGCAACCGGTGACAGTGCTACCTCGCTGAAGTTAACCATGACGTTACGCATCTGGGCCGGATCGAATTCCATGCCCGCAGGATATTGCATCCATGCGTTGGCAACCAGAATCCAGAGGGCTGAAAGCACAACGCCGATAGCGGTGAGCCATGTTGCGGCGAGGTGGAAACCGCGCGACACTTTCTTCCAGCCAAAGAACATCACGGCTACGAATGTAGACTCAAGGAAGAACGCGAAGATACCTTCGATTGCCAGCGGCGCTCCGAAAATATCGCCCACAAACCAGCTGTAGTTACTCCAGTTAGTACCAAACTCAAATTCAAGAATAATACCCGTTGCCACTCCACAGGCGAAGTTGATACCGAAAAGCTTCATCCACAGTTTTGTGATTTTCAACCACTTTTCATCTCGGGTTCTGTACCACATCGTCTCCATCAGGGCAACTATCAGTGAAAGCCCTATGGTGAGAGGGACAAACAACCAGTGGACCATAGCCGTCAATGCAAATTGAGCTCTTGACCAGTCCACGACACTCATCAGTTCATTCATAAGCATTTAAATTTTGGTTCTATTTTTCTTTATCTGTTTATCAAGGAGTTACGGACAGCTGTTGCCCGGTCTTCGTCGTTATCATAGTCCCGTTTCAGGAGGTCAGGAAAAAAGAAAAGTTTCAGCACGAGAAATATTACCGCAAGTTTTATCAGTATTATTACCCACAGCTGCTTACCCACCGTCATGGAACGGAATCCGTCATAATAAAAACGGTACACGTTCCTCAGGGCTGATGTTATCTTGTTCTCCATGGAAATACACTCATGTTAATTAAACGCAAATGTATCGAAAAGAAATTAGAAAACCACTATCTTTGTTGTCACAAATACATTTTTTTACGAAATAATCACAAAAATATATTCTGACAATGGCTAACTGGTTTGAATGCAAAGTGCGCTACGACAAAACAATGGAAAACGGTGCTATCAAGAAAGTAAATGAACCCTACCTTCTCGATGCTCTTTCTTTCACTGAGGCTGAGGCCCGCATGATTGAGGAAATCACTCCCTTTATCTCAGGCGACTTCTCAATCTCAGCTGTTAAACGCACTAAGATCGCTGAAATTTTCTGGGACGACTCGGCCGACAAGTGGTACCTCGTAAAGGTAGCTTTCATCACAATCGATGAAAAAACCGCTGCCGAGAAAAAATCTACTTCCATGATTCTCGTGGCTGCCAATGACTTTCAGGGTGCCGTTGACGCTTTCGTTGAAGGCATGAAAGAAACGATGGCCGACTATGAAATCGTTTCAATCGCTGAGACTCCACTCATGGACGTTTACAAGATGAAAGTAAAAGAAGATTAAATCCCATAACGATGCTGCATAACATCGCTCAACGTCTGTCCGCTATCAAATCTTCACTCCCTGCCGGAGTGGAGCTGGTAGCGGTTTCCAAATTTCATCCCGCGCAGGCTATCGAAGAGGCTTACTCAACCGGCCACCGCACGTTCGGTGAAAGCCGCGTTCAGGAACTACTCTCAAAAATTGAAAATCTACCTGCCGATATTCGCTGGCATTTCATCGGCCACTTGCAAACCAACAAAATCCGCTCTATCATCGGCCGTTGCGCCCTCATAGAGAGCGTTGACTCCACCCGCCTCCTTGACCTCATTGACAAGGAGTCAGAGCGTGCCGGCGTTGTTACCCGCGTGCTCCTGCAGGTTCATGTTGCAATGGAAGAAACCAAGACAGGTTTTACACCTGATGAGCTCCTCGACTACTTCCATGCCCGCAATTTCGAGAAACTCCGTGCCACTCACCTGTGTGGTATCATGGGCATGGCATCTAACACTGATGACATTACACGCGTGGAACAAGACTTCCGCGCTATCCGAAGTCTCTTTGACACTATTCACGAAATCGCACCTGACCTCCGTGGATTCGACATCGTGAGCATGGGNATGAGTGATGACCATAAGCTNGCAATTGAGTGCGGTTCAACAATGGTGCGTATNGGNACTGACATTTTCGGACCCCGCGAATANTGATNAGCATGAGACACGCCACCTACGCTCTGCTTTTTTTACTTTTGCTTCTTTTCATGTCGTGTGACGGNCGCACGGGATACTATGACAGCGAGCAACAGGAAATCATCAACACGCTCACGGCCCGCGAATGGAAACTAATCTATCAACATGTACCCAACTTTGAACCGGAATCGTTCGATAAAGGCGGCTCTATATATAAATTTGATTCTGACGGAAAAGGCTCTACAAAATTCCTCACCGATACCGGAGAGTTAGACGAAGAATTTCCGGTAAGCTACTTCCAATGGACCTTTACAACCGATAATTTCTCCGTTATCTATCTGGGCGGTAAATTAGAGAAATTCTGGCTTATCGACAAGCTCACTCGTGATGAACTATGGGTTTACACTGCCGGTCAGGATCCTGTCCTTCATCCCAATACACTCAAGACATATTGTAAATTCAAAGCCCTCTAATNCCATGAATCCATATATTTCAGGGTTTCTTACTGCTATCGTCTATTGTACCACTTCTCATCTGTTACCTAAAAAGCTTACCGGATGGAAACGCTTTACCATCTCATTCGTGGTAACGNTANCCATTTGCTGCCTCATCCGATTCACCTTCGATTGGTTTACAAATAACCAAAATAAATTCATCAAAATTTATTTATAACCATGAATCCGTATATATCGGGAATCGTAACATCGATTATTTTGTTAAGCGTTGAACACTTCCTTCCCAAAAAGATAAAAGGTATTTGGAAACGCTATTTTATTGCTTCTGTAATTTCTGTAGCTATCATTGTAATTGGCAACTACATTTACAATTTACTCTGTAAATAATCCATCATTTGGTTANTACGCTTACTCNGTNTCANGAGATACTGTANATTTTATCGAAACAGACTGATCATGTACCATGTAGGGACGCGAAATTTCGCGTCCGCATCCTGATTTTCAGCACTTTCACTGCGGATGTNATGTATCACGTCCCTACAACAAACAAAAAATTTAATACACACTGTANGAGANGCAAAATTCTCATATCAATACAATAATAAATTACAAAATAAAAGCATGGGGGGGGGTAAAAATTCAAATTAATCAACAAAATAGCTTTTACNCATAAAAAATGNAGTAAAATAGCATGATATTTATCATTCATTTAGTATATTTGCCGATATTTTCAATTCTTAGCCTTTTGTGGCTTAAATACCCTATTCAATCATGCTATTATGGTAANTACATTAAACCGCATTTTTATTATTTCAGTNATTGCCTTGTTTTCACCTGTGATGAATGCAAAGAAGAAGCATGAGNATCCACGGGCTGANATTAAGGTAAGTTATACNTACAATGAAACTTTTGTGCGCGGTGCCGACGGTATTATCAAAAGGGATGTCCCGTTTGTCCTCCTGGCCAATAAAACGCAATCGAAATTCTACAGCCCTGCAACTGAGTACAAGGACTCACTTGAGTCCACACCCCAAGGACGAGCCGTCAGCAATCAGATTTTTAACGATGCCGTAAAGCGATACTCTGAAACTAAGGATAGGAGTGCGATGGATAATGTGACTTACCGCACATTCTTATATATATTCCGCTCTTATCATGATAACGAAATGACTGTATACGACAAGGCTGGATCACTCGAGCAAGGCTGTTACACCGAGCCTCTCGGCGAGATTGAATGGGAGATAGGCGACTCGACCAAGACCGTCCTCGGCTATGACTGCGTGATGGCAACGGCGAGCTATCACGGACGGGACTGGACGGCATGGTTTGCACCTGAAATTCCCTTGCAGGAAGGCCCTTGGAAACTGACAGGACTGCCGGGTCTGATCCTTGAGGCTTCCGAGTCGAGCGGGCAGCATAGCTTCGTGGCTACCGGATTGCAGGCCTCTGACCAGGAAATCTTCCCGATATATCCTTACAGGCAATACGACAAAATGCCGCGTAAGGAAATGCTACGTCAGTTAAGGAATTACCGCGACCACGGTAAATCCATCGATTCAGCGCTGACGGGTATCAACTTTGGCACTGATCATGTCAAGAACGAGGAGGAAGCCAAGATAGACTTCCTTGAAACAGATTACCACTGATGGCACGCCTCGTCACATATTTTATTCTTTTGCTCGCTACCGTTAGTGCGGTTGCTCAAGTTGATGTAACCGGAAAGGTTGTGGACAAGACCACCGGAGAGCCGCTGGCCGGGGCATCGGCTATCGTAAAGGGTAACGACGGGAAGATCAAGAAATTTACCACGTCAAAGGCCGACGGTG
>JAAVGQ010000029.1 GCA_014800105.1 Bacteroidales bacterium
GGTTGTAGAGATGTGCTGAATCTTAGTCACCTTGTTATTGTTGAATGCAAGGTTGAAGGCTGCGCTGATTCCCACCTGCTGGGGACGGGTAGCTTCAAGGATAACACCGCTGAGCTGTAGCTCGAAACCACGGTTGCGTGTGCCGGCATTGTTCATGTTGAGGCTTGACCAGCCGGTGGTGGGGTCGAGGTCCACGAGGCTGAGGATGTCGCTTCCCTGCTTGTTATAGTAGTCAATAGAACCGTTCAAGCGGTAGTTGAAGAAAGAGAAGTCAACACCCAGGTCAAATGACTTGGTCTTTTCCCAGCGCAGCTGGTCATTAGGCGGAGTGTCGAGGATAGCACGGGGCGAGCCGATGAGGCTGTTAGTATAGATAGAGGCGGTAAGGTAAGAAGAATAGTTGGAGTTGATATTACCGGTCACACCGTAGCTTAAGCGTGGTTTCAATTGACTGATCCAAGTAACGTCGCTGAGGAATGCCTCGTTGTGCATGTTCCAGCCTACACCAGCTGACCAGAGGGGACGGCGGGTGAACTTCTTGTCGGCGCCGAAGAGGTCGGCCTCGTCGATACGGAAGCTTCCTGACACAGTGTAGCGGCGGTCGAAGGTATAGTTGGCAGTAGCGTAGTAAGACAGATACTTGTGCTCGGTTTCCCAGAAGTTACCGTAGTAGGTTGCCATGTAAACGTTGTTGGCGTTGTAGAGAGAACCGAGGTCAGTGGTCTTGGCGTTGAGCAGGTCGTTGAAGTTAGTGATGCTGGTGAAGTGAGTCAGGGTCTTTTCGTCGTAGCCCACATAGGTGAAAGACTTGGCGTTAGCCTTCTGGTAACGGTACTCGTAACCTGCAACGGCGTTGATAGCGTGGAGTTCCTTAATAGTCTTGTCATAAGTGGCCTGGAAACGGAATGTATAAGAGGTGTCAGTGATGTTGGTCTCGTCATAGATGCCGCCGTCAGCGAGCTTGTGCTTGCCCCCCTCGGTGAAGAGGTTGTACATGTGGCGCACGGCATAGGATTCACCCACGGCAGTGTTGGTGCGCTTGCCGGTGAGGTCCTCATACTGGAACTTGCCGGTGAGCGTGAGGCCGTCAATGGGGTAGAAGTTGAGGTGAACGTAACCGCGGGTATAGGTTGAGCGGTAGTTAGAGGTGTTGAGGCCAATCTCGTTAACTGGAACGAAGCCTTCATCCTTGAGGCCGAGGCTCGTATTTGAGAGGCTGGGCTCGTTGAGATCAACGTAAGCCTGAAGACGGGCCGGGGTGCCGTCAGGGTTATAGAAGGACAGGTACTCGGGGAATGATGTGCGGTTGGTGAGGTCAAACTGGCCGTTGAAACCACCATTGTAAGCACTCTGACCGATGGAGTTGAGCTTGCCCTTGGTGCGCTGGTTATCAACCTGAAGGCCGAGGGTGGTACCGAACCATTTCACGGGCTTGATGTCGCCGAGGTAGCGGAGGGAGAGCTTGTTGTTGTAAGCACCCTTCTGGTAAGTGTTGTCACCGGTCCAGTTGATAGCGATGTTGTTGCTCATCACCTTGCTGCGGGTGCGCACGGCGAGGTTGTATCGCTGCTCGAAACGATTTCGGCTCATAGCGTCCTCCCAGTCGTTAGAGTAGCTGTTGTTTTTCCATGCTGAAGTCTGAGCGCTGTAGGCGGCATCAGAAACTTCGCCTAAATGGTTTTTCATCATGAGGCGGTTGAGGGGGTTCCAGAGCGTACCGCGCAGCGACCACTGCTCGTTGAGAAGGGGCGCAGCGTATGTGCTCTCGTTCATCATCCACTTGAAGTTGTTTTCTTCAAGGGCNATAAGGCCGGCAGCGTCAACGAGATTGAGGTCGTCATAGTTGGGTTTATTGAATACAGTGAAGTCAGCGTTAAACTCAACGTCAACCTTCTCGCTCGTGGCTTGCTTGGTGGTGATAACGATAACGCCGTTGGAAGCACGCGCACCGTAGATAGCAGTCGCGGCGGCGTCCTTGAGCACGTACACGTTGGCAACCTCGTAAGGGTTTACGTCATTCAGCGTACCCTCGATAGGGAGACCGTCAACGACGATTAGAGGCGTGGTGTTGGCGGCCAGGGTGCCGGTACCGCGAATCTGTATATCGTCACCGTTGATCACCATGCCGGCAACCTTGCCCTCGAGGCTGGCGGTGAGGGTGCTTACGGAGCGGTCGTCAAGATCCTTGGCTGATACCTGCTGGAACGCGCCGGTGACGTTGTCGCGCTTGATAGTCTGGAAACCTGTCACGAGAACTTCGTTCATGACGTTAGCGTTGGAAGCCATGATTATCTCGATGGGGCGGCGGATGTTGTTGGGGTCAAGAGCTATTTCGACGGGAAGCATTCCCACATAAGAGACAGTAAGAATGGGTTTATCACCCTGAGCATGGATTGAGAACTTACCGTCAAGGTCAGTAATGGTACCGGTCTGAGTGCCTTTTATCATGATAGTGGCACCGGCAAGAGGCTCTCCCTCCTCGTCAATCACTGTACCGGTGACGGTAGCATTGATGGTGGTGCCGGAATCAGGTGTGGCCACAGCGTTTACTCCCGCCTCCGCATAAATTGCGGGCGTGGACAAAGCCATAGCGCCTGCGAGCACTGAAAAGAAAAATTTTGATTTCATGTTTAAGAATATATATAATGATATGATTGATTTCTATATAGAATTAATTGTACCTTGAAGAGGAAGTGAGATTTTCATCAGNTACATAAATGAAATATGATAGGTTTATTCGAGAGATTTATCAGCTAAAAAATCTGCAACAAAAATACGCATTAGATTAATAAATCCAAAATATTACCTCAAAATGTAATAAACTTGAAATGTATTTTAGTGAATTTGAAATAATATTTAGTAAAAAATTATGAAAATCAGCAATGATATGATATCCAGCTATGCCGTTGTCGACCTTACGGTCTCCATCGGCTGTAAGCCGGGGTTAAATAGATTCAGTCTCTACGAGACTTTTTCCAGGCGGTTAAATACTTNGNTGACANCATCAAGCGCGACCTAAAAAAGGCCGCGCTTCACTTANGATTTAGAGATAAATACTAATTTAAGTGTTGTGATACTGAAAAATTGACTATCTTTGCANGGTGTTAGCGGGGAGCGTAAATTTTATCAGCCCCGGTTGCGCAAAAGAGATAATTCATTTAATGATGGGGGTGCTGGGACTGCACGNAATGCTGTCACGGCTGAGATCAAACCCTTAGAACCTGATCCGGGTAATACCGGCGTAGAGAAATTAGCGATGAACAAAAAGTTAGTTTTGCTCATGCCTGCAATGGCGTGTGCAACNTGTATCGCAATGGGCAAGGAAGGNCNTGCCATTGAGAACGATACCTTGTCAACCGTAGTNCTTAACCAGATTGAAGTTACAGCCAACCGAGCTACGGCTAAAACTCCGGTGGCTTTCACCAATGTAACCAAGCGTGAGCTGCTGCGGCACAACGACGGCCGTGACCTCACNTATCTAATCCAGTCAACTCCTTCAGTAACAGTTACATCAGATGCCGGTGCCGGCGTGGGTTACAGCTCAATGCGCGTGAGGGGTACTGACGGNTCACGCATCAACGTGATGGCCAACGGTGTACCTATCAATAACCCCGAGAGTCACAACGTTTACTGGGTCAACATGCCTGACCTTGCNTCNTCGTTGCGCGANGTGCAGATTCAGCGTGGCGTGGGAACGTCGGCCAACGGCGCAGGTGCTTTCGGGGCGAGCGTCAACATGGTTACCGATGCGCCATCAGAGGATCCATACGCTGAATTATCAGCTGCTTACGGTATGTATAACACCAATCGCGAGACATTGCGCGTGGGGTCANGGCTCATCAACGATCACTGGAGCTTTGATGCGCGCATAAGTCACCTGGGAAGTGACGGCTACATTGACCGTGCTTCGTCAGCCCTATGGAGTTACTTTGGCCAGGCGGCTTACACGAATTATAATACAATGATTCGCCTTCTCGCTTTCGGTGGCAAGGAGAGAACTTACATGGCGTGGGATTACGCTTCAAAGGAAGACATGGAAAAGTATGGCCGCAGATATAATCCATGCGGTCAGTACACTGATGACCGGGGAAATGTTGCCTACTACCCCGACCAGTTTGACAACTACACCCAGCATCATTTCCAGCTCTTGCTGTCACAGAATCTAAGCGAGAGTCTCAAAATGAATGCGACTCTCCATTATACTGATGATTACGGTTTTTATGAACAGTACAAAACCGGCCGCACACTGGAGGAGTACGGGCTCACACCGTTCGTGGACGCCGACGGTAACAAGATAAAGAAATCAGACCTCGTGAGACTGAAAAAGAATGATAACGGGTTTGGCGGCGGTCAGCTTAACTTCAACTACACTTCAGGTGGCTGGAACGCCATGCTCGGCTCGGCAGTCAACTGGTTTCACGGTCGCCACTTTGGCGAGGTTTCTTGGGTTAGAAACTATGTGGGAGCCATTGACCCGCTCCAGCGGTATTACGACAATACCGGGCGCAAGTTTGATGCCAACGTCTTCCTGCGCGGTACTTACACAATCGACAGGCATTGGAACGCGTATGCTGACTTCCAGTATCGTCACATATATTATACTATAGAGGGCGCGAGCGATAACTGGGACTGGAATATCTCGGCTCCTGCCGTGCTTGATGTCAACCGCAAGTGGGATTTCTTCAACCCCAAGGCGGGCGTCAACTATCAGTCAGGCTCACACCGAGCGTTTGCCTCGTGGAGCGTAGCTCACAAGGAGCCTACCCGCACAAACTTTACCGATGGCGACAGCAACCATCCCCCGCGTGCCGAGCGACTCTTTGACTACGAGATCGGCTACACGTTCAGTACTTCCACTTTTACTGCCGGCGCTAACCTTTACTATATGGACTACAAGGACCAGCTTGTACTCACGGGGCAGCTCTCGGATACCGGCAACAGCCTGAGCGAGAATGTGCCTGATTCTTACCGCATGGGCGTTGAACTTCAGGCAGCATGGAAACCGGTGCAGTGGTTTGACTGGCAGGCAAATGCGACCCTCTCACGCAACCGCATCAAGAACTTCGTGGAATACGTCTACGAGGATGGCTGGACTAACCCCGTGACCTTTGACCGCGGTGACACTCCCATTGCATTCTCACCCGGATTCATCTTCAATAACGCTTTTAATTTCAAGGCTGCCGGAATGGACGCATCGCTTTCTACCCGCTACGTGGGTCGCCAGTACCTCTCAAACTCTCATGATAAGGCGGCATCGCTCGACCCTTACTGTGTCACTGATATTCACCTGGGTTACACTTTCCCGGGATTGCTCTCAACCCGTGAAGTGCGCGTAGGACTCTCGATTTACAACCTCTTTAACCACAAGTATTTCAGCAACGGTTACGCATCGTCAGGCTATAGCGTGAATGACAAGGGCGAAAAGGAATTTTACCTTTATACCGGCTATGCCGCTCAGGCTCCTATTCATTTTCTTGCAACCGTAACCTTGAAATTCTGATTAAGCTATGATACTTGAGATACTCGGATTCTCTATAGGCATTCTCTACCTGTGGTGGGAATATCACGCTGACCGCCGCGTGTGGCTCGCATCGGTCATCATGCCTATGATCTCCATGTGGATATACTTTTCAAAAGGATTGTATGCTGATTTTTCCATAAACATCTACTATCTTGTCATAGCCTTCTATGGTTTTATTGCGTGGACGCGGGGCGGAGGCAAGGAGAAGCACAAAAAGACTGAGCTGCCTATATCGCATATAACGTGGGGCGTCACGGGTCTGTGTGTAGCGGCTTCCGCGTTGCTCTGGTGGCTCATCTGGTTGTTACTGACGCGATTTACTGATTCCACAGTGCCGGTAGCCGATGCCTTCACTACCGCGCTGTCAATCGTGGGCATGTGGATGATGGCACGGAAATATGCCGAGCAGTGGCTTGTGTGGATTGTCGTAGACCTCGTGAGCGCCGGCTTGTATTTCTATAAAGGAATCTATTTCTACAGTGGCCTCTACGCCATTTACACGGTTGTAGCGTGCTTCGGCTATCGCAAATGGCTGCGCATGATACCAGGTAACAACCGTATGTGCGGAGATAATTGACTCGAAGGAAACCGATACACCATAAATAGTTATTGTATCATATCCAGTGATTGATATCATTGGTTAGCGTGAGATAACTGAGCCAGCCACAACCCGCCAGGGTTGACTTTTTGATAGCACGGGGTAGAGGGTCGTTAGACCCGGCCACCCCGTGAAATATCGCCGAATGTACTTTTATGTGTCTTGGGATTTCTGCTTAGTGGCAATCCCAAGACATACTGGAATATAAAAGGGAGCAGTCATGCGCGGGCTGCGCTCCCTATCGGTCGCTTAGCCACACGCCTACTCTCCCGACGGTCTCTCCGGACCGTCACGACTTTGTTGCTTGCTATTTTTACCTGGTAGATTGGTTCAGTATCTACGATACTGCGTTTCTTGTTTGAATCTTATCACCCTGGCTAAGTCGCCCTCACGGGCTCCTGAAAGCCGGGGTTTCCTAAATTTAACGTCTTCGACGTTATGTACACGTTATGGCATACTTACAATATACATTTTGTAAGCTGGGGAAGGTTTTTGTAACTTTGTTGCTGAAATTTTGCGGGGAATGAAATTTTTTATTACTTTTGTCAGTGTAAAACAAAAAGAATGAAATTATATACTCACATCCACCATTATCATCATCACCATGGTCAGTCAATGAATCAGGGAGGTAAGGCGTGTATGTGCGTCAACTGAGCGATATTAATACTTAATTAAGATATTCTGAAGCTTACCTCCCTTGCAGGGATGGTAAGCTTTTTTCATTTCATAGGTTTATAATTAACAATCAAATATATCATGCTTAGAATCGCAATCCAGAACAAAGGTCGCCTTAACGAGGAGTCAGTAGAACTGCTCAATGGCGGCGGTGTTGAGTTTGACAACGCCAAGAGAAAATATCTTGTAAAATCACGCACTTTCCCTGCCGAGGTGCTTTACCTCCGCGACGATGATATTCCCGGAGTGGTTGCCTCGGGCGCTGCTCAGCTCGGTATAGTGGGGCTTAATGAAGTGACTGAGAAAGGTTTTGATGTCAAGGTGGTTAAGAAGCTGGGCTTCGGTTACTGCCGCCTGTGCCTTGCAATTCCCAAGAATGAGGTTTATGAAGGGCTTAACTATTTTGCAGGCAAGCGCATAGCTACTTCTTATCCCAACATTCTGCGCCGATTCTTCGCTGACAAGAATATTCCCGTAGAAATTTCTGAAATCTCAGGTAGTGTGGAAATTACACCGTCAGCCGGTATGGCCGATGCTATCTTTGACATAGTATCGTCAGGTGGCACGCTGGTTTCCAACGGCTTGAAGGAGGTAGAGACAGTCCTGGAATCAGAGGCGGTTCTCATCTCAAACAACGAGCTGACAGCCGAGCAGAACGAGGAGCTGGATGAACTGTTGTTCCGTATTGAATCAGAGTGCATTAGCCGTGGAAAAAAATACTTGCTCATGAATATTCCCTCTGCGTCACTTGACAAAGCTATCGAGATTCTTCCTGCAATGCGAAGCCCGACGGTGATGCCCCTCGCCGCCGAGGGATGGTGCTCGCTCCACTCAGTTGTAGACGCAGCCCAGTTGTGGGATAAAATTAAGAAACTTAAGGAAATAGGTGCTGAAGGCATCCTTGTGTTGAACCTTGACAAAATCATTCCCTGATGAATATTTTTGTAAATCCGCAACGTTCAGAGTGGAATGACCTGTGTCGCCGGGGCGGTAACGATAACGCCGCCGTGCTCGATATTGTGACCGGTATTCTCGAGAATGTTAAAACGAATGGTGACAGCGCGATACGCGAACTTGCAGCACGCATTGACGGCGTTGAGCTTGATGACCTGAGAGTGAGTCAAGCTGAAATCAGCGAGGCTGCTGCAAGTATTTCAGCCGAACTTAAAGAGGCTATAGATCAGGCTATTGCCAATATAGAAGCTTTCCACGCTGCACAGCTTCCAAAGGAAATAACCGTGGAAACGATGCAGGGAGTGACCTGCATTCAGCGTCCCGTGCCAATTGACAGCGTGGGATTATACATTCCCGGTGGAACGGCACCGCTGTTCTCAACCGTTCTGATGCTCGGCATTCCAGCCCGCATAGCCGGTTGCCGCCGCGTCATAATGTGTACCCCCTGTGGCAAGGATGGCAAGGTATCTCCCGCGGTGGTTTACGCTGCCTCATGCTGTGGAATTACTGAGGTTTACAAAGTGGGTGGGGCTCAGGCTGTTGCTGCCATGGCTTACGGCACTGAATCAATACCGCGTGTCAATAAAATATTTGGTCCCGGCAACCGCTTTGTGACCATGGCCAAGCAGATTGTCAGTACTCAGGGAACAGCAATCGACATGCCCGCAGGCCCCTCAGAGGTAATGGTTCTTGCCGATTCATCAGCTAATCCTGAATTTGTAGCCGCCGACTTCCTATCACAGTGCGAACATGGCCGTGATTCACAAGCTATTGCGGTGTGTGATTCAGTTGAGCTTGCTGAAGCTATCGCAGCGGCAACCGAGGCTCAGGCTGCCAGGTTGCAACGCGCTGAGTTTGTGAACGAATCGCTCTCAGCCAGCCGTATAGTGGTGCTGAATGACCGCAAGGAGATGATAGAGTTTGCCAATCAATATGCTGCCGAACACCTGATTATCTCGCTCGCTGACCCATACGAGGCCCTCGCAGGAATCACCGCCGCAGGCAGTGTTTTCCTCGGTAACTATTCGCCCGAGAGTGCCGGTGATTATGCCTCAGGAACCAATCATACGCTCCCCACTGCCGGCTGGGCGGCATCGCTGAGCGGAGTCAATACCGAGAGCTTCATGCGCCGCATGACCATTCAGGAAATAACCCCCGCCGGTATCGCAGCCCTTGCTCCCACGATTGTGACAATGGCACGCGCTGAAGGTCTTGATGCTCACGCTAATGCGGTAATTGTGCGCATGGATTCACTAAATGCTAAATAAACCATGAAAAAAGATATAAAAACATTACTTCGCCCCAATATCGCAGCTCTCACGCCTTATTCCACCGCGCGTGATGAGTTCAAGGGCGTGGCTGAGGTCTTTCTTGACGCCAATGAAAGCGCCTATCCCACAGGTTTCAACCGTTACCCTGACCCTCGCCAGCGCGTGCTGAAAGAGGTTATTTCAAAAGTGGAAGGGGTAGCTACCGAGAGCCTGTTCCTGGGTAATGGAAGCGATGAGGCTATCGACATCATCCTGCGGGTTTTCTGCACGCCCGGCGTTCATAATGCCGTGGCAATCAATCCCAGTTACGGAATGTATGAAGTATCAGCTGCAATCAACGACGTGCAATTGCGCAAGGTTGACCTCTACGATGATTTTTCACTCGACTATGACAATCTCATTGCCGCCAGCGACAGCTATACCCGCGTAGTATTCCTCTGCTCGCCCAACAATCCCACCGGCAACACTATCGACCTCAGCCAAATCAAGATGCTGGCTGATGATCTCAACGCTATAATCGTGGTTGACGAGGCATACATCCATTATAGTCCCTATGAATCAGCAGTTTCACTGATTAACGACTATAACAATATAGTGGTTCTGCGCACGCTTTCCAAGGCTCGAGGCATGGCAGGACTCCGCGTGGGAATGGCCGTTGCCGACCCTTATATTATCGAGGTAATGTCAATGGTTAAGTACCCTTACAATCTCTCACAAGCAACTATAAATGAGGCGCTAAATCAACTCCAACCTGAAAAAGTTGAAATCATAAAAGCTCAGATAGTCGAGACAATAGCTGAGCGCGCGCGCCTGAAAGATGCCCTTGAAAAGCTTGATTCAGTAAGATACGTATACCCGTCAGACGCTAACTTCTTGCTTGTCAAGGTTGATAATGCTGATGATATGTATGATTATCTCGTTGCCCGCGGTATCATCGTGCGCAACCGCAACCGCGTTTATGGCTGTAAGAACTGCCTGAGAATCACCGTAGGACTCCCTGCCGAGAACGACCGCCTTTTGAAAACCATTGAGGAATATGAAAAAGAAACTGATAATAATTGACCGCGACGGCACAATCATCGAGGAACCACCCGTTGATTATCAGGTTGATTCGCTCGAAAAGCTTGAATTTGTGCCCGGTGCAATCACGGCGCTCGCCTCAATAGCACCGTTAGGCGAGAAATACCTCTTTGTGATGGCATCCAATCAGGATGGTCTCGGAACCGCTTCGTTCCCGGAGGAGACCTTCCACCCGGCTCACGACAAGATGCTGAAAACGCTTGAAGGCGAGGGCTTCACGTTTGACCGCCAGCTTATTGACCCGTCGATGCCTGAGGAGAACTCGCCCTGCCGCAAGCCCGGGACGGGGATGTTCACGGAGTTCATGGGCAATGATGATTATGACCTTGAAAATTCCGTTGTCATCGGTGACCGTCTCACTGACGTTAAGCTGGCTGAGAACCTGGGATGCCGCGCAATTCTGTTTGACCGTGCCGGGACATTGAGAGAGTCGATCGAGCTTGACGACCGTCACATGGCTGCGGGCAGCTGGAAGGAAATTGCCGAAATTCTCAGGTCGTCGTCGCGTCGTGTAACCATCGAGCGCAAGACCCGAGAAACTGAAATCAGCGTGACTGTCGACCTTGACGGCAAGGGTCCTCACGGAGCCGAAACGGGGCTGCATTTCTTTGACCACATGCTCTCGCAGATTGACCACCACTCAGGGTGCTCGCTCCGTGTAGTATGTAAAGGTGATCTCGAAGTAGACGAGCACCACACGATGGAGGATGTTGCCATTGTATTAGGCCAGGCTATCAAGCAGGCGCTGGGCGACAAAAAGGGGCTGGCGAGGTATGGTTTCGCACTACCCATGGACGAGTGTGAGGCAATGGTGCTTCTGGATTTCGGAGGCAGGGCCGATTTCGTGTGGGATGTAAACTTTACCCGTGAATACGTAGGTGACACACCCACTGAGATGTTCAAACACTTCTTCAAAAGCCTGTGTCACGCTATGGAATGTAACCTTCACGTCAAGGCTGAGGGCGAGAACAACCACCACCTCATCGAGGGGGTGTTCAAGGCGTTTGCTCGCTCGCTGGGCATGGCTGTGAAACGTGACGTATTTTCAGGAACCTTGCCCTCATCCAAGGGGACATTATAAAGCTTTGATTAAAATGGTAGCAATTATAGATTACGATATGGGCAACCTGCGCAGTGTGCGCAATGCCCTCACCGAGCTGGGAGCCGATCACATCGTTACGGCTGATCCCGAAGTGATAAAAAGCGCTGACCGCGTGCTGCTTCCCGGCGTAGGTAATGCAGCCAAGGCGATGGCTAACCTCAAGGAGCGCGGCCTTATTGACACAATCCTGCGACTGCGTCGTCCGGTATTGGGCATCTGCGTCGGTATGCAGGTAATGTGCCGTCACTCAATGGAGGGNGACGTGGACTGCATGGGTATCTTTGACGCNTTCGTNCGCAAATTCGAGCCTTCAGGGGAGCTNAAGGTACCTCACACCGGCTGGAATACCATCCACAATCTTGAGAGCAAGCTGTTCAAGAATATCAAGGGGGGCGAGTGGGTTTACTATGTGCATTCTTACTATGCCGACCTGTGCCCTGACACTATCGCAACGACCGTAGCTCCACCACGATTCAGCGCGGCCCTGAAATACGAGAATTTCTATGGCACCCAGTTCCACCCCGAGAAGAGCGGTGAGACTGGTCGCCGCATTCTTGAAAACTTCCTGAAAATGTAGTCGTTATGAGCAAGATAGAAATAATTCCCGCGATTGACATTATCGACGGCAAGACCGTGAGATTGAGCAAGGGCGACTATGATTGCAAGACGGTTTACAACGAGTCACCCTACGACGCAGCAAGCCGCTATGTTGACGCCGGTTTCGAGCGCATACATGTGGTTGACCTCGACGGTGCCAAGGCATCATCACCTGCCAATCTTCCTGTGCTCGAGAAGCTTGCTGGTATCAACGGTATCAGGGTTGAATGGGGAGGCGGAATCAAAAGCGACGAGGCGCTTAAATCAGTACTTGATGCGGGGGCTACATACGCTGTAATAGGCAGTGTGGCAGCTTGCAAGCCTGAACTTTTCATCGAATGGCTGGAGCAGTGTGGCGGCGAGCGAATGGTTCTCGGAGCTGACGTGCTGGACGGTATTGTCAAGGTTAACGGGTGGCTTGAAGGTGCCGGTGTCACTATTGACGAGCTGTTGAAACAGTTTATGCCTCACGGGCTTAAACGGGTGATTTGTACCGATATAAGCCGTGACGGAATGCTTCAGGGGCCCTCGTTTGATCTCTACGGTCGTCTCAACAGCGATTTCCCCTCGCTGGAGTTTACCGTGTCAGGTGGCATTAGCTCGATGACCGACATTGAGCGACTGAATGATATGAACCTCAACAGTGTCATCGTGGGCAAGGCTCTCTATGAAGGCTATATCACTCTTGATGAACTTATTAAATTTTCTCGCTGATGGTTGCAAAACGTATAATTCCATGTCTTGACGTCAAGGACGGCATGACAGTAAAGGGCGTTAATTTTGTGGGACTCAAGGAGGTGGGTGATCCTGTCGGGATGGGTCGATTCTATGCCGCGCAGGGAGCTGACGAGCTTGTGTATCTTGACATCAGCGCATCGCTCGAAGGTCGTGACACGTTTACCCGCCTCGTTGAGCAGATTGCTGACGGCATCAACATCCCGTTCACGGTGGGCGGGGGCATACGCAGCGTAGATGATGCAGCCCGAATGCTCGAAGCCGGTGCCGACAAGATTACGGTTAACTCAGCTGCCGTGGCTGATCCTCAGCTTATTGACAGAATTGCCTCACGCTACGGCAGCCAGTTTATCGTGGCGGCCATTGACGCCCGTTGCGATGACAGCGGAACGTGGCATGTCACTACTCATGGTGGCAACCGACTGTCAGACAAAGAGCTGTTCTCATGGGCTAAGGAAGTACAGGAACGTGGTGCAGGCGAGATAATGTTCACGTCCATGAACCATGACGGCAGCAAGCAAGGCTATCCCTGCGATACATTCGCACGGTTGCATGACATTGTGAGTATTCCTATCATCGCCTCGGGCGGTGCCGGAAGTATCGAGGATGTAGCCGAAGTGCTCACTACAGGAAAAGCTGATGCAGCCCTCGCGGCAAGCATCTTCCATTTCGGACAAATCACGATCCCTCAGCTCAAGGAATCGCTGGCTGAAAGCGGTATACGCGTGAGACTCTAACCANTAAAAATACAAAAGATGAATAATCTCAATTTCGATAATTTCAATTTCTCAAAACTGAGCGACGGGCTGCTTCCCGTCATCGTTCAGGACGCAGCNACCCTTCGCGTGCTCATGCTTGGCTACATGAATCGCGAGGCATTTGAAAAGACAGTTGCCACGGGCAAGGTNACGTTCTATTCACGCTCACGTAATGAGCTGTGGACCAAGGGNGAGACCAGCGGGCACTACCTCAATCTCGTGGACATGTATGCTGANTGTGACAGCGACGCTCTGCTCGTAAAGGCTAATCCCATAGGTCCTACATGTCACCGNGGNACNACNTCATGNTTNGACACTCCCGAGAGGGAAGGNTTCATACGTCATCTTGAACAGGTGATAGAGAGCCGGCACCGCGAAATGCCCGAGGACTCCTACACCACCAAGCTTTTTATTAAGGGNGTGAAAAAAATAGCCCAGAAAGTGGGCGAAGAGGCCGTTGAGGCCACCATTGAAGCTGTCGACGGCAACCGCTCNCGCTTCATCTACGAGGCCGGNGACTTGCTCTATCATCTTCTCGTCCTGCTCCGCCACATGGATGTNACCCTCGAGGACCTTGAAGATGAACTCCTGCTGCGTCACTCGTGAAGCAAAGGTTAATAAACACAATGAGACATCGATATCCATCTGGAACTATACCCGCGGAGCGGGTATTAATAAGTTAACCCCGGGTTATCCCGGGGTATGACATCCCTTATGGATTACCTCCCCTATGCTTTTAACTTACGGCTATCGCAAGTTAAAAGCATAGGGGAGGTTGGATTATTATCATACTTCTACCCCGAGAGAACTCGGGATTAACATCTTGGTATCCGCTCCGCGGATACTAATCAAGTGNTTATTTCGCTTCGAGACTGTAGACTGCGTTGATTATCAAGCGGGTTATTTGAGGGAGCGGAGGAGGAGAATCAGGGATTTTGTGGAGGCGCGCTCGATGATGTCAGCGCGGTTACCGGTGAAGTGGTAGGTGCCGGTGGTGGTGCCTGCGGGAGTGTGGATGCCGATGCAGACGGTGCCTACGGGTTTACCGGGCGTGGCTCCTCCGGGACCTGCGATGCCACTTGTTGACACGGCACAGTCAGTCTGAGCAACGCGTGCTACACCTTGTGCCATCATTTCAACGACGGGTTCGCTCACGGCGCCAAGCCGGGCAATTGTCTGGGGGTTAACTCCCAATACATTGATTTTCATTTCGTTGCTATATGAAACAACTGAGCCGTTATATACGGCCGAGCTTCCGGCAACCGAGGTTATCATGTGGGCTATGTTGCCACCGGTGCAACTTTCAGCGCTCGATACCGTGAGGCCGAGAGCCTTGAGTGTGTCAATCAGAGCTGTCGCAGGCGTAGTATCCTCGTTAGCAAAGATATACTCACTGAACAAAGAGGCAAATTCAGCGGTAGCTTTCTCTAATTCATCAACTTTTTCCGAGTCGAGTCGCAGCTTAAGGTAGCCGGGCTGGGGGAGATAAGCGATGTGTACGGCGTGCAAAACGTGGTTGGCGTCGAGGGCGTCGAGCTCGCCGTTCAGCTTGCTCTCGCTAATGCCCTCAAGGAGGAAGTAGCGGTGTTGAACGGGCATGCGGTCAACCTTGTCGAGTTCACGAAGGCGGGGGAGTACCTCGCCGGTGAACACATATCGCATTTCGCGTGGGACGCCGGGCATTGAAACGAGAACCTTTCCGTCACGCTCAAACCACATTCCCGGCGCTGTTCCCGATGCATTGGGGATTACCTTGCAGGTGTCGGGTACCATGGCCTGAGAGGCCGTGAGGGGATTCATAGCAAGGCCGCGCTGAGCAAATATCCTGGCAACGTTAGCCGCTACTTCAGGGTCGTGAACGAGATGTCCGCCGAAATACTCGCATAGTACCTGCTTGGTGATGTCATCTTTCGTGGGGCCGAGACCACCGGTGGTGAGTACAATGTCGCTGCGGCGCATGGCGTCCTTGACGGCAAACAGGATGTCAAGCGGGTTGTCATGCACCTGGCATGAGTGTACGAGTTGCCAGCCCTCGTTATCAACAAGGGAAGCGAGGAACGGTGTGTTTGTGTCGACGACGTTACCGAGGAGCAACTCGTCGCCAATGGCTATCACTGAAACTTTCATAGCGGGGAGTGGATTAGATTGTTACACGGGCGTAAGGAGCGGCATCATAGGGGCAGAAGTCCTTGTCGAGATACTTGTAGTAGCCGGCAATGGCGACCATGGCGGCATTGTCAGTGGTGAATGCTCGCGCAGGGATAAATGCCTTGAGATGATGGTTGCGGCAATAGGTGGCGATTGCGTCGCGAACGCCCGAGTTGGCTGATACTCCGCCACCTATCGCGATGGTTTTCACGCCGGTGAGCTTGACTGCCTTGTCAAGCTTGTCAAGCAGGATACGTATGATGGTTGCCTGGAGCGATGCTGCGAGGTCAGCCATGTTTTCCTCGATGAAGCCAGGATTCTTTTTCACCTCGTCTCTCACGGTGTAGAGGAAAGAGGTTTTGAGGCCGCTGAAGCTGTAGTCGAGACCGGGAATGTGAGGGCGGGCAAAGGGGAAGCGGTTAGGGTTACCCTCGGCCGCGAGGCGGTCAATGTGGGGGCCGCCCGGATAAGGTAGCCCCATTACCTTGGCGCACTTATCAAAAGCCTCCCCGGCCGCGTCATCGATGGTCTGGCCCAGGATTTCCATATCGCGGTAGCTTTTTACGAGAACGATCTGAGAGTTGCCGCCTGAGATCAGGAGGCACAGGAAGGGGAACTCAGGCACCTCGTCCTCGGGAGCCTGACGCACGAAGTGGCTGAGCACGTGGCCGTGCAGGTGGTTGACATCGACGATGGGAATGCGGAGTCCCAGTGACAGCCCCTTGGCAAACGATGTTCCCACGAGCAGAGAGCCCAGCAGACCAGGACCACGGGTGAACGCGATGGCGTCAAGGTCATTCTTGGTGATACCGGCACGCTTGATTGCGGCGTCAATCACGGGGACAATATTCTGTTGGTGAGCGCGTGACGCGAGTTCGGGCACCACGCCGCCATATTCTTCGTGTACTTTCTGTGACGCAATAACGTTACTGAGCAACAGGCCGTCACGGATGACTGCCGCGCTGGTATCGTCACATGATGATTCTATTCCTAATATAGTTACTGACATATTTTGGTTTTGTTTTTAAGTATCTGCTAAAAATAAATAATCATATTGATTTATAAAAAAAGCTGATTTGATAAAGTACTACAGGGCTTCTTTTTGGTTGATTTAATATTCTTCATCAGTCACTTAGCTCGCTAAGCTCCTTTTTCAGAATATCAAATCATCTCAAAAATAATCTCCTGCAATATAATCATTTATTTTCATCAGCTACTTATTTTTCAATGTAAGGGGAGGGGTCGAGCTGAGAGCCGTTATACCACATCTCGAATGTCAACGGCGGGCGATTCTGGCCTACAGCTGAAGTTCCCAGGCGTGTACCGGTATTG
>JAAVGQ010000030.1 GCA_014800105.1 Bacteroidales bacterium
CATGTAGTCTCGCGCTTTGTTATAGGGAATAATTATTCGGTCATCATTAGGAATCAGTTTGACTGGTTTCTCGTTTAAGAGTGTCATCATATAGTATTTGCCTTTGGATGATTTCAGTATTATCATCTGCAGATTAGCTGCCATAGGTACAACGTCAAAATTGCGCCAATGCTGGGCTACGGTGTCAAAATAGTTTGACATATAATAGCACCCCGGCACCTTCAGTTGCGCCAGCAATGGCATAAGCGTCTCAGCGTGTCCGAATCTGAGGCATACAGTAACGGGCGATGTACCGCGTACGGCCTCATCTCCTGTACGGATTAAATCCAGAATCAAAGGTGAAGTAATTTCAGCCGGTGTTGTTGAAATCGTGGAGGCAGTACGAACAAGATACTGTTTGAGATTAGCGCATGCCCACATCTCGTTATATTCCTTAAGGGTGAAATATGGTGACTGATCAACGTTGTAGCCCATAGCTGCCATGCCTGCGATAAATGAATACTCGTCGAGAGCATATTTTCGCCAATTGTCAGGCAACGGAAATTCCTTACCCAATATTCTGCGTAGAGGTTCTTCCGGTACATTCTCAACTACAAGCTCATTATAGGTCTTTTCCCAGGCGTTTTCCTTGCGCCAGTCCAGATATTCAGTGTTCACGTCAAACGGCCTTAAAAGACTTGAATTAATGCGGCCTGAGGTTGTTGAAATGTCTATGTGGTTATTCAGCCGGTCGAGCTGGTGAGTGAACTGATACATGCTCATTATGCATCGGGGCGCATAGGTAGCTATAGCATTGATTGAAGTGTTATCAAACAGTCGCGGGAAGTTCATGAACATTCGCGATGCGATGCCGCGCTGTTCAGCCATGCCCAGAGAGTCGAGCGCCCCCCACTTATTATGACCCTCCTCAAGCACAAATTCCGTCATGTCCATCAGTTCGCGGCCTAGCGGTGTGATTGTTCCGAGCGAGTCAGCCTTGTGAAGCATCTCCTGTATACCCTGCACATACTTAGGCGATGATGGATAGCGGGCACCATGACGTCCCACATGGTTAATGAATACGGGTGTCAGCGAGTCTGGAATCTCCAGTTGCTTCTCCGGTGCCTGATAGGGCATAAAACTGCCGTCACACTGCGTGTAGCTATACTCTGTGGCGGTAGGGTCAGATGCAAATGAGTTGAAAAAAGCGACTATGGCCAACCCGGTGAGAGTTAATCGTACATTCATGACTTTATTTCTATATAAATTTGTTGATATCAGATGTATATGAATTATCTTTGTATTTATAACCGCAATATAAGCTAAAATGTTTGGAAAGAGATTACAGGAGTTGCTTGACGCTGAGCTTATCCCCGAGGCAATTACCGAGCTTGAAACCTATCTCAGGGAAAATCCCGATGATGACAAGGCCTGTTATGTACTTGGGCGCCTCTACTGGAAGACCGGTGAGAAAAGCCGTGCGTTGGCCTGCTACCGCTCAGCAGTTGAGCTGAATCCCGATAGCCCCGCACGCCATGCGCTGGAACTGACTTCAGATATATTTAACTTCTTCAATCCTGACCTTCTTAATCCATAACAACCAAACGAGTTGTCACGATATACGGCTCAGGTCAATCTGCTTGTTGAACCTTATATTGAGCTCCTCTATAAGCTTAGCATGATTGGGAGCCGAGAGAGTAGGGTCATCGTCGAGCAATTCTTCCACCGCGTTGTGGGCAAGCTGTACGATATTACCGTCAGTTGCCAGATTAGCGATGCGCAGGTCGAGTGCGATACCGCTCTGCATGGTTCCTTCCAGGTCGCCTGGGCCGCGCATTTTCAGGTCAGCCTCGGCAATGAGGAAACCGTCAGTAGTCGTGGTCATCAGTTGCAGCCGTTTGCGCGTTTCGGCAGCAATCTGCGGTTTAGACATCAGGATGCAGTAAGAGCGGTCGCCTCCGCGACCTACACGTCCGCGAAGCTGGTGAAGCTGCGAAAGTCCGAATCGTTCAGCATTCTCAATCACCATTACTGTTGCATTGGGCACATTAACGCCCACCTCAATAACAGTCGTGGCAACCATAATCTGTGCCTCGCCTGATGCGAACAACTGCATCTGCCAGTCCTTTTCAGCCGGTTTCATTCGGCCATGAACGTAAGCAACCTTGTAGCTGGGGAAATTGTCCTTTATATTCTGGTAGCCCTCTTCAAGACATTTCAGGTCAAGCTTTTCATTTTCCTTAATCAGCGGATAGACGATATAAACCTGCCGTCCTTCCTTGAGCTGACGGCCTATGGCCTTATACACCTCGAAGCGAGCATTGTCATAGCGGAGCAGGGTAGTGATGGGCTTTCGTCCCGGCGGTAACTGGTCGATAACCGAGACCTGCAGGTCTCCGTAAACGGTCATCGCAAGAGTGCGTGGAATGGGTGTCGCAGTCATTACCAGCACGTGAGGTGGCACCGTGTTCTTGCGCCACAACCGGCCTCGTTGCATTACACCGAAGCGATGTTGCTCGTCAATCACAACATAGCCAAGATTCTTGAACTGCACGTTGTCCTCTATCACAGCGTGAGTGCCAATGAGGATATGTAGCGAGCCGTCCATCAACTGTTGGTGGATTATGTCACGCTCCTTCTTGCGCGTAGACCCGGTCAGCAGTTTGACATTGATACCTATCGGCGCCACCATGCGCGAAATTGTCTCGTAGTGTTGCGTCGCGAGAATTTCAGTTGGAGCCATGAGGCAGGCCTGAGTTCCGTTGTCGAGGGCAATAAGCATAGTGAGTAAAGCTACTAATGTCTTGCCGCTGCCTACGTCTCCTTGCAGCAGACGGTTCATCTGCCGCCCGGTACCCATGTCAGCGCGAATTTCCTTGATTACACGCTTCTGGGCATCAGTGAGTTCAAACGGCAGGCACTCCGTATAAAACTGGTTGAAAAATCTCCCGATGCGCGGGAAATGGAAACCTTGCAGCTTTTCATTCCGTTTGGAGCTGTAACGCTGTATATTCAGCTGGAGAAAGAAAAGTTCATCGAATTTCAGGCGGTATCGTGCTTGCTGGAGCGCGTTATTATCTGTAGGATTGTGAATGATGCGCATGGCATCCAGCAGAGGCATCAGGCGGAACTTCTCGCGTACCTCAGCAGGTAGTGGGTCAGCCACATATTTTATTGATGCAAGGGCGGCTTGAATATAGGTGTGAAGCGTGCGCGAGGAGAATCCTGACGAGCGTAGTTTCTCAGTCAACGGGTATACTCCGCGCAAGCCCTGCATCGCCCCGACCGACTCGGACGAGTCAATCTCAGGATGAACCATGCTCCAGCGGTTATTGAACATCTCAGGCTTCCCGAAAAGGATGTATTCCTGACCTATGATGTAAGCCTCCTTGATTGACTTTATGCGCCTGAACCACACAATCTCAATCGTAGCCGTGCCGTCACTGAAAAGCCCCACGAGGCGCGTCTTGGCACCTTCACCCACGGTATTGAACGTCAGGAATCTCCCCTTCAGCTGAATCGATGGCATCTCACCGTACAGCTGGCTGATTTTGTAGATTGAAGAGCGGTCAAGATAGCTGTGAGGAAAGTGGTGGATAAGGTCATAGTAAGACTTAATACCAAACTCTTTTTCAAGAAGCTCAGCACGCTTGGGACCTATACCCTTCAGGAACTTTATTTCACGTTTTCTCAGTGACTGCATCTCGTTATTTTGACTCCTCGTGCCTTAGATACCATGAAGCGAGCGCAATGTCGCCAGGGTTGGTTATCTTAATATTTGAAGGGAATGAATTAACAAGCACAGTCTTATTGTATCCCGCAGCGGCCATGACTGAAGCATCGTCAGTAAACTCAGGAGAGTAGGGCAGCTCGTAGGCCTTCCTAAGGTCATCGAGCATGAATCCCTGAGGTGTAACTACAGCGCGGAAATCGCTGCGGCTCACCGGAATTGAATTTCCTGACGCGTCGATGACCTGTCGTAAAGAGTCAGTAACCTGATTGACCGGAACTACTGAACACCCCGGCTCAATAGCATCGAGCACGCGATTAACAGTTACGGTGTCAACAAGTGGTCGTGCCCCGTCGTGAACTAGCACGCGAGCATCAGAGTCGGTCTCGCTGATAGCATTAAGGGCATTGCGCACCGATTCCCAGCGGGTTGCACCGCCCTCAACGATAATCCCCGTGGGTGTATCATGCTTTGTCGCCTCGTTTATCCAATAGTCCTTCATGGCAACGCTCACCACGGTAATAATTTGTGCACCGGGCACAGCCTTTGACAGACGCTTGATGGTGTGAGACAAAACGGGCTCATTATCAAGCAAGCAGAATTGCTTTGGCAAGTCGGCACCGAATCGTGAACCGGTTCCGGCGGCAACTACAATGATGTAAACAGGGGCTTTAATCGCTTTCATGTCTGCAAAGATACAGAATTAGGATGTTACCTCAATGAATTAAAATACATTAATTATGCTGTACCTTAATATTGCCCACCATCTATCTATCTTTGTATCAGAAAAAATAAATAACGCCATGACAACTCAATTGACAAATAACGATACAATATACGCAACCGTCACCTTCAAAGCCCAGACCGTTGCCCAGCTCACTTTGTCAGGATTCTCTTCCATGGCCGAGCTGATGAAAAACATATGCCATCGTCTTGCAGGCCTTGCGGGACTCGTAACCATAGAACTCAGAAACAGCAACGGCGGCTGGAAAGAACGCCGCTCCCTGCGCCTCCGCCCCGCCGAGGCTACACAGCTCTCCCTTTTCTAATTTTTCTATTATACAGGAGAGGTAGCTGCACCAAGAAGACGACAGTGTTATTTGTGTTAGATCTATGACGGGGAGAGTATTGGCTCCAAAAGAGAGGGCTGTGACAAAGGGGCTAAGCAGTCAGGGCTTGCATGACGTCGAGGTAGCCGCGCACCATTGTGTCGACTGAGAAGTCGGTGCGGATTAGCCGGCGGTTGGCTGCAACCATATTCTTTTTGCGAGTCGGGGTCGCGGTGAGGGCCTTATGCAATGCGTCGGCAAGGTTATCAGTGAAGTATTCGGTGTCATTTACGTTCGGCCCGATTGAAGCAACAAAGGCATTTTCCCCGTCATGGTAGATGTCACGCAGGGCTGTGCCGTCGGACACTACGAGCGGCAGCCCCATGTCGGCCATCTCTATTGCCGAATATCC
>JAAVGQ010000085.1 GCA_014800105.1 Bacteroidales bacterium
CGCGCTATCGTTAGAGGTAATATCAGTGAGTCCGTAGCCTGCCCTGGAGAGGTCATCCCAGAATTCAGGATAAGACTTGGTAACCACCATGGGGTCATCGATAAGGAGCTCGCCGCTCACTACTGCCAGGGGAGCGATTGACATTGCCATGCGGTGGTCATGGTAAGTAGCGATAACGGGGGGTGTTACCGCGTCACATCGTTCACCGGTCCACTTGAGAGTATCATTATTTATAATCTCGATGCGGTAGCCAAGCTTGCCGAGCTCCCTCTGCATGGCCGCCAGGCGGTCAGTTTCCTTCAGCGGTAAGGTCGAGAGCCCCTTGATAACGAAGGGTTTTCCGAGCCCACAGCATGTTGCTGCAACAGTCTGTGCCGCGTCGGGGCACTCGGTAAGGTCGACTTCAAGGGCTGAATTGTCAGTGTTCCCTGTCTTGGTTATCCTGACTCCTTCCTGAATGAACTCAGTCTCGACACCTAATTCATTGAATACGAATCTCACCCTTGAATCACCCTGAAGGGAGCCTGAAGAGAGCCCTTTCAGAATAAACGGGCGCCCGGTAAGAGCAGTGACCTCATACCAGTAGAGCGCAGCTGACCAGTCTGCCTCAACGGGACGACCTGAATTATCAAGATGATAGAGCCGCGGGGCAATTCTAATTTCGTGAACATCCTGAGCCGTTTCGCGTTCAGTTATGAACGCGTTGCGTTTCTCCATCATCCTCAGGGTCATGTCAATGTAAGGGCGCGAAACGATAGAGCCTTTGAGCATCAGCTCAAGGCCCAGCTTCATGCAGCTCCCCACCATGAGCAAAGCCGAGGTATACTGGGAGCTTACGCCGGCATCAAGTGACACTCCTCCACCCTCGAGCTGCCTGCCTCTGATCAACAGCGGCGGGAAACCCTCGCGACCCAGGTAACGGATGTCAGCTCCAAGCAGTCGCAGAGCGTCAACGAGCTTCCCGATGGGGCGCTGGCGCATGCGTTCAGTTCCGTCAAGAGTGACAGTGCGGTAAGGACGTGTAGCGAAATAAGCCGTAAGGAACCGCATGGCGGTACCGGCTGCACCCACGTTAATCTCACAGTCACCGGTAGTTGCCAGCGCCTCAATCATGGCCCGGGTATCATCGCAGTTGGCCACGAGGGCTGCGGGAGTCTGCTGCCCCGCGAGCGCATTAATAATGAGGAGTCGGTTGCTCAGACTCTTGGACAGGGGCAATGACAGCGTCACAGGGCTTTGGATAGCGACCGATGGCGAAACTACTTTCTTGAACATATACCCTTAGAGGTTATTTATTAGCAACAGCGGCAGCAAGGTGATCAAGCGCATCCTTCAGCACCGAGCGGGGGCATGCAACGTTGAGACGCATATACCCGGTACCCTCCTTGCCAAACATTGAACCATCATTCAAAGCCAGGTGAGCCTTGTTGAGGAACATCTTCACGAGCTGTTCCTGAGTGAGACCAAGGCCGTTACAGTCAAGCCACACGAGGAATGAAGCCNGAGGACGCACGATTGAGATTACGGGCAGGTTCTCCTTGAGGTATGCCTCAGTAAAGTTGATATTTTCAGTGATATAATCGAGAGCCTCTTCAAGCCACTGCTCACCGTTGCGATAGGCAGCCTCGGTAGCGATAGTAGCCGTAAAGGTGGGCGCGTTGAACTCGTTGACATCAAGCCAGTGGAAGAAAGGCTTGCGGAGTTCGGGATTCTTAACTACACACCACGAGCTGACCATGCCGGGGATATTGAACGTCTTGCTGGGAGCGCCAAACATGATACCCACCTTGCGGGCATCATCGCTCACCTCGAGGAACGGGATGTGAACACGGCCCTCGAGCATGAGGTCACCATGAATCTCGTCGCTGACAACTACCATGCCGTTCTCAGCCGCGATGCGTGCCACCTCGCTGAGAGTGTGGTGATCCCACTGGATACCCACGGGATTGTGAGGGTTACAGAGAATCATCAGCTTGGGCTTTTCCTCCTTGACAAGCTTCTCGAGGCCCTCGAGGTCCATGCGGTAAGAATCATCGGTTTTGATTAAGGGATTGGGGAGCACCACGCGGTCATTACCCTCAGTAACCAAGCGGAACGGATGGTACACCGGGGGCTGGATAACGACCTTGTCACCGGGCTTGCTGAAAAAATTGATGGCGTAACCTATTCCCTTGACAACGCCGGGAATATAGGTCATCTCGTCACGGTTAACCTTGAATCCGTGACGGTGGTCAAGCCATTCGATAATTGAATTCCAGTAGCTGTCACGGGGTGATGAGTAACCGAAGATGGGGTGAGAAATGCGGCTCTTTAGAGCATTCGTGATTTCCTCGCACACCTCGAAGTCCATGTCAGCAATCCACATGGGAATTAAATCCTCTGACCCGAATGTTACCTGAAGATCATCATATTTGATTGCACCACTGCCGTGGCGGTCAATCACCTTATCAAAATCATATTTTTTCATAATGCACAAAATTAAAAAAAACTCACGGTTCCCACAAATTAGAGCTGATTTTAAAATCATATCTAAGACCCCACTTAAGAAATATAACCCCACGGATGAATTGTATCAAGACACCCCGTCATTTCGCCCCAAAAGTATCTTTATGGTAGATTTTACACATTATGGCTGGCGAATTTCCACGATAAACAGATTGAACGGTATCGCTTAATTTTAAAGCGCTGATAGAAATCAAGCAATTTACCACGATATTAAAATATGTTAATCACAATTCTGTTTCAATTATATTATAGTGCTGACTTTATGGTGTTTATAAATGTTAAATTACCGCTTAAAATATTTCACGTCACGCAGATAATAATGTATATAGCTGAAATGTAAATTTAAATAAGTAATTTTGACGAATCAAATCAAATTATCTCTTTTTACTTATATATTTTCATATTCCAATAGATACAACCATCATTATCAATTTTTCAGCAAAGAACAATGAAATTATTAAACAATTCGCGTCGTGCCTCACTACGACTGGCCACCCTGCTCACAATGTGGCTGGGCTGCATGTTAGTGTTCGCCGGCTCAGTATCCGCCCAAAATTCAAGCGGTAATACTGTACACGGAACCGTCATAAGTGAAGAGGAACGCCTACCCATGCCGGGTGTCACTGTAGCTGTGATGAAAGACGGCAAAATGGTGAGTGGCGCTGCCACCAATCTTGACGGTGAGTTCTCACTCGATGTTCCCAACGGGGCTAAACTTCGATTCTCATATATAGGTTATGCGCCCCAAGAGCTTGACCCCGTGAGAGGTGAAGCCATGGAGGTAGTTCTCAAGGAGAATGCCCAGAAGATGGAGGAAGTGGTCGTGAACGGCTACTTTACCCGTAAGAAAAACACCTACACCGGTGCAGCCAAGAGCATCTCGGGCGACGAGCTGCTGAATGTTTCATCAACCAACATTCTCCAGGCCCTCTCAACCCTTGACGCCGGTCTTAACATCAACCAGAACAACGCCATGGGGTCTAACCCCAACAATATTCCTGACCTCGTAGTGCGTAGCACCACCTCGCTTGCCACCGGTAATGAGGTGGGTCTTAATGCTCCGCTCATCGTCATTGACGGTGTCGAGAGCAACCTACAGGCACTCTATGACATGAACATTCAGGATATTGAGCGCGTCGACATTCTTAAAGATGCTTCAGCAACAGCACTCTACGGTGAGAATGCCGCTAACGGTGTAATCATCATCGAGAGAAAGCGCGTGTCACAGGCTCCCGTGCGTGTACGTTATACATTCACTCCCGAGATGAGCTTTGCCGACCTCAGCAGCTATGACTTGTGTAATGCGGCTCAGAAGCTTGAACTTGAACGTCTTGCAGGTCTCTACAAGAGTAATTCAGGTAGCCTCGACAAGAGCTACTTCGATAAGCTTGCACTCGTCAACGCCGGCACTGACATTGACTGGATAGCAAAGCCCGTGCGCAACAGCTTCTCTCACGACCATTCACTCTCAGTGTCAGGTCGCGGTTCAAGCCTTGACTACAATTTCACCGCCAACTATTCGGACAAGAATGGTGTCATGAAGGAGGACGGACGCAGCAAGTATGGCTTCGACATCTTCCTGAGCTACCGCCTGCAAAACAAGCTGGTAGTGACCCTGCGTGCTGACCACACTAACCTGACTACCAACAATTCTCCCTACGGTTCATTTGAGAATTACATCACTGCCAATCCTTACGATTCACCCTTTGATTCTCACGGCAACCTGCGCCCCGTGCTTGCTTACAGCCGCAACAATCCCCTGTATGAAGCCTCACTGAGCAGCTTCAGCAAGACCAACTCTCGCACTCAGAACGTATCACTTGATGTTCGTTACAACTTCAAGCCCAACCTCTACATCACCGCTCAGGGTGCTTACTCAACAACTGCAGGTCGCAGTGACGCCTTCACTTCACCCGACTCTAACGTGTTTGCAAGCGAGACATCACTCACCCAGAAAGGTTCCTACACCCTCGGCAACCTGGGAGCGGACAACTGGACAGGTAAAATTATCGGTAACTGGATTCACAACTTTGACAACGACGGCACAATGTTCACCCTCAACCTCGGTTGGGAAGTAAAACGCCTCAAGTCAACAAGCAGCTACCTCACCGGCAGCGGATTCCTCTCAGACGACCTCAACGACATCTCTTACGCCACAAGCTATTCTACCGAGGAACTGCCCAAGGGTGGCGAAGACCTCTCAACCAGCGTGGGTGGTTTTGCGGCAGCCAACTTCATTTATAAGAACCGCTACGTAGTTGACGCCAGCTACCGCCTGTCAGGTTCATCTAAGTTTGGTGCTGACCATCGCACTGCCCCCTTCTGGTCAACCGGTCTCGGTTATAACCTCCACAATGAAAATTTCATGCGTGACCTCGGCTTCGTTGACCTCCTGCGCATCAGGGGTAGCTACGGTTATACCGGTAGCGTCAAGTTTGACTCTTACCAGGCTATGTCAACCTACTTCTATTCAATCAACTACCTCCACTATGCAGGCGTTGGTGCAATTCCCCTGGGCATTGCAAACCCCGACCTTAAATGGCAGACTACTAAGAAACTCAACATCGGTCTCACATCATCTCTCTTCGGTGACCGCTTGAACGTTAACCTTGACTATTATAGCGAGAACACTGACGATATGCTCATCGACGTGAGCCTTCCCCCGTCATCAGGTGCTACCTCAGTTAAGAACAACTTCGGCAAGCAGAAGAGCAACGGTTTAGAGTTCTCATTGTGGGGCAAGATAATCCAGACTCGTGACTGGGGTTGGAACCTCTCAATCAACGGTCTCCACTCTAAGACTACAATCCTCAATATCTCAGACGCACTCAAGCGCAAGAACGAGGAAAACGCAACCAAGAATGAAGAGACTGCTCCTCGCCTCCAGTTCCGCGAAGGCAACTCACCCACTACTATCTATGCAGTGCGCTCAGCCGGCATTGACCCCGCCTCAGGTAAGGAAATCTTCATTAAGAAGGATGGCACTTACACGTATGAATACAGCGCAACCGACCAGGTGGCTTGCGGTGACACCAATCCCAAGCTTCAGGGTACATTCTCTTCACTGCTCACATGGAAGAACGTTTCACTCAACCTCAACTTCTCTTACCGCTTTGGTGGTGACCTCTACAACTCAACCCGCATGGCTAAAGTTGAGAACATCAATCCCCGAGGCAACGTTGACGTGCGTGCCTTCACTGACCGCTGGAAACAGCCCGGTGACCGCGTGCCCTACCTCGCGATCAACCTTCTTGACGGCGACAAGGATATCGTAACCTACGCTTATTCTGACCGTTTCGTTGAAAAGGACAACGAATTGTGGCTCTCTAACGTAATGGTTCAGTATAACTTCCCCCAGACCATGATTCAGCCCCTGGGACTCCAGCGCCTCTACCTGAGCCTCGGTGCCGAGGACCTCTTCCGCATCACGAGCGCTAAGTATGAGCGTGGTACTGCCTACCCCTACAGCCGCAATGTAAACCTCTCAGTAAGTGTTACTTTCTAAACCAGTATCCTGATTAATTATGAAAAAAATATATATAGCTTTCGTTTGCCTGATGGGGCTCGCAACCGCCTCATGTAACGACTTTCTTGACGTACGCCCCAAGGGTCAGAAAGTTGAAAACGATCTTTTTGATTCTTCTAATGGCTTTGAAGATGCTATCTATGGCGTTTATGGCTACATGGGTAGCCAGCCACTCTATGGCATGGACATGGTGTGGGGCATCCCCGAGCTGCTGAACCAGAACCTTGAATGTTCATCAGAAGCCGGAACCGACTTTGGTAATTACGACTACAACAATAACCTCGAAACCCGCAAGCGCATCCTCGACGTGTGGACCAACGGTTACCAGGCAATAGGTTATGCCAACAACGTGCTCAAGAATATCGAAAGCACATCGTCTGATAAACTGCCTCTCTACAACATCTATAAGGGTGAGATGCTTGGAGCTCGCGCAATGGTCCATTTCGACCTTCTGAGACTCTTCGCTCCCACAACGCTTGATGCGCGTGGTATCCCCTACGTTACCTCTTACAGCTTCTCAGTTAAGCCCTTCTCAACAGTGGGTGAATGCCGTGACTTCATCATCAACGACCTTCTTGAAGCCGAGAAACTTCTCGCTGATCAAGAGACAATCACTTATCCCCGCGACAACGACCAGTATGAGAAATTCAACCGCTGGCGCGAGAATCACCTTAATCTCTATGCCATCAAGGCTCTCCTTGCCCGCGTTTACTGGTACTTCGGTGATAATGCTAAGGCAGCTGAATATGCTGAATCAGTAATCAACTCAGGCCGCTTCCCTCTCGTGGATGTAACCGAGATTCAGTCTCACGTTGCCGGCGTTCTTTGCCCCAAGGAAACCATCTTTGGACTCTACTGCCCCAAGTACCTTGACTACTCAACTAAGTATCTTTACAACTTCCAGTCTTACTTGACTTATACTTCCTATGATGACGACAGCGGTATCGTTCACGTAATGCCCTGGCACAAGCTCTTTGACGAGGTGGACGTT
>JAAVGQ010000031.1 GCA_014800105.1 Bacteroidales bacterium
GATGTATGGACGGTATTCGGTCGCGGCGTCCTCCACCTTTCAGTCCTCATCGAGACAATGCGTCGCGAGGGCTACGAGCTGCAGGTAGGCCAGCCCCAGGTACTCATCAAGGAAATCGACGGCGTTAAATGTGAACCTGTCGAACTTCTCACCATCAACGTGACTGACGAGTATGCTTCCAAAATGATTGACATGGTAACCCGCCGCAAGGGTGACCTCGTGTCAATGACAACCCAGGGAGACCGCACCCACATGGAATTCCACATTCCCTCACGTGGTATCATAGGCCTCCGCAACAACGTGCTCACGGCATCAGCCGGCGAGGCTATCATGGCTCACCGCTTCCTCGAATACCAGCCCTGGAAGGGAGACATCGAGCGACGCACCAACGGCTCGCTCATCGCAATGGAAGCCGGCACAGCGTTTGCCTATGCTATCGACAAGCTTCAGGATCGCGGCCGCTTCTTCATTTTCCCTCAGGAAGAAGTGTATGCAGGACAGATTGTAGGTGAGAACGCTAAGGATAACGACATCGTTGTTAACGTCACCAAGTCAAAGAAGCTCACCAACATGCGTGCTTCAGGCGCTGACGACAAGGCTCGCATCGTCCCCCCCGTGGTATTCAGCCTCGAGGAAGCCCTCGAGTACATCAAGGAAGATGAATATGTAGAGGTGACTCCTCACCACATACGCCTGCGCAAGATTATTCTTGACGAAATCGAGCGCAAACGCGCCGGACGTTGAACAATCCTAACGTCCGGGGTGTTGTAGCAGTTAGTAGACGAGGTGTCCCATACACCTGCGGTACTACAAGGATAGTACTACTAATTTCGACCATCGAAAAATTCATCACAATGTTCAGACGTTACATACTTATACTGGCGGCCGCGCTCTTCACGAGCGGGGCCGTTCATGTAAATGCCGAGTCAGTAGGACTGGTACTCAGTGGCGGCGGTGCCAAGGGAATCGCCCACATCGGCGTTATTCAGGCACTTGAGGACAACGATATTCCCATCGACTACATAGCAGGCACCTCAATGGGCTCAATCGTGGGTGGATTGTATGCCGCCGGTTATACCCCGGCCGAGATGATGAAGCTTATACTGTCACGCGACTTCTCCTACTGGTCAACGGGACGTATCGACGAGAACCTTGTGTACTATTTCGCCCGGAATGAAGAA
Source organism: Bacteroidales bacterium (assembly GCA_014800105.1). GTDB lineage: Bacteria > Bacteroidota > Bacteroidia > Bacteroidales > Muribaculaceae > JAAVFS01. Next base: position 1,182 of record JAAVGQ010000031.1, read on the forward strand.
ACGCCGGTGATGCTTTCAGTTCCCGTATCGCTTCGAAAGAATAACTCGATAACAAAATATCCGGGGAGTCTCATCTCGCCGCTACCCATGAACTTTGCGTTCATGGACCTTTTCGCTGCCTACACCGCCCAGTGTGACGGAAACTTCGACAACCTGTTCGTGCCTTTCAGGTGCGTGACCTCTGACGTAAAGAACAAGCACAAAATAGTACTGAAGGGAGGTCACCTCAGCGACGCAATCCGCGCCTCGATGAGTTTCCCGGTTGTATTCCAGCCCATCGAGATTGACAGCGTGCTGTGTTATGACGGTGGTATCTATGACAACTTTCCTGTTGACGTTATGCGGGAGGAATTTGCCCCCGCCATCATGATTGGTGTCGACGTTCATGGCGAAACCGAACCGGCCAACGCCCGAGACCTCATCAATCAGGTTGAGGAGATGGTTATCCAGAACAACGATTACTCTCTCCCGGCTGATGAGGGCATCAAGCTACGTATCAACCTTAACCAGTTCTCTCTGCTCGACTTCCCTGCTGCAAAACAGATATACAAGATAGGCTATGATCACGCCATGGCCATGATGGATTCAATCAAGACTCGCGTGAAAGCCCGCTGCACCCAGGAATCCCGCACACTGCGCCGCCAGGTTTTCAAATCAGCTACCCCCTACGTTCACTTTGACTCAATAACGGTGGAAGGTGGAACTCCTGAACAGAACCACTATATAAAGCACCTGTTCACCCACAACTCAACTGACACGTTCGGCATCAAGCAGGCGCGTTATTCTTACTATCGCGCAGTCACCCCCGGTAAACTCAAAGACCTTCATCCCCATGCCAATTATAATAAGGAAACCGGGCTGTTCAACCTCAACCTGCAAGCTGACGTCAAGAATGATTTCACCGTGGGAATAGGGGGATACCTCACATCGTCAGTCAACAGCATGGCATTCCTTACCGCCCGTTATGCATCACTCTCGCTGAAAACATTTGACGCCGCTATCAACGGCTGGATAGGTCAGAGCTACATGGCAGGGGCCGTGGATGCCCGCTTCATGCTCCCGTCTCACGTCCCGACGGCTTTATCCTTACAGGGTGTGATTTCACGCCGTCGTTATTACGAGAGCGACCGACTATTCTTTGACAGCAATGTCCCCACGTTTATTAACAGCATGGAAGGTTTCGGCCGGCTGCGCTACGGTATCGCATTAGGACGCAGTGCCAAGTTTACCATCGAGGGTGGTGGCGGCAGCATGATTGAGCGCTTCTATCCCAACAGCGCGTCACTCCATGACGGAGTGCGTCGCGACAAGACCCGTTACGACGTAGGCCAGGCACGACTTGCATTCGATGCAAGCACCCTCGACAACACCACCGCTCCTACATCAGGATACTACCTGCACGCCGTGGGAATGTGGAACACGGGTAGCAATACCTTTACTCCCGGCGACCCCACTCAGCCCGTCAAGCAGCGGCATGTCCAGTGGGCTCAGGGTGAAATTCAGTTCAAGGCTTACAAGCGCACAGGACGTCATTTCAGCATAGGCGGCGAATTCAACGCGCTGTATGCTGACCGTAAACTCTACGACAACTACAACGCTAACATCGTGACAGCGTCAGCCTTCACTCCCACTCCGGCATCTGACAATTCATTCAATCCAGCCTTCCGAGCTAACTCTTATATCACAATAGGCGCAGTCCCGGTGTGGATGATTAATGAAAATCTACAGCTCAGGGGACACTTCCACCTCTTCCAGCCCATGCGGCAGATACTGCGAGACTCCGAAACGGGAATGGGTTACTATGGCGACTGGTTTGCAAAGCGTTACGTATACACTGAGCTGGCAGCATCTTACAACCTGCGATTCGCCACACTCAGCCTCTACGCCAACTACCTCAGTTACCCCGCACGCAACTGGAATGCCGGCATCTCGTTCGGACTCTATTTCCTCGCTCCCAAGTTGCTGCGATAATACTGCCCGTAAGAATCCTGGCTTGCCCATCAAGGAGTTTGTCCATTAGTTGATTTTTTGTAACTTTGCCAGTGATATGGAATTCCAACTAATAACAACCGACACCAACTCCAATGCCAGGGCTGGAATCATTACCACCGACCATGGCAAGATTGAGACTCCCATTTTCATGCCCGTGGGCACAGTGGGATCAGTAAAAGGTGTACATTTCAACGAATTGCGTGAGGACATCAACGCGCAGATTATCCTCGGAAACACTTACCACCTGTACCTGCGTCCGGGCACTGAGATACTTGAAAAGGCAGGCGGCCTCCACAAATTCATAGGATGGGACCGTCCCATTCTCACTGACAGCGGCGGTTTCCAGGTGTTCTCCCTATCATCCATCCGTAAACTCACTGAAGAGGGCGCATGGTTCCGCTCACACATCGACGGTTCCAAGCACCTGTTCACCCCTGAGGGAGTCGTGGACATTGAACGCTCCATAGGTGCCGACATAATGATGGCACTCGACGAGTGTACGCCGGGTACGGCTGATTTCCAGTATGCCCGCAAGTCACTCGACCTCACCATGCGCTGGCTTGACCGCGGCTGGAAACGCTACAAGGAGACTGAAGGTCTTTACGGCTATCGCCAGGCCTATTTCCCCATCGTTCAAGGTTGCACATACCCCGAACTGCGTCGCGAATCAGCTAAGAGAGTCGCTGAATATGGCGCCGACGGTAATGCAATAGGCGGTCTTGCCGTAGGCGAACCTGCTGAGGTAATGTATGAGATGATTGACGTTGTAAACGAAATCCTGCCCACTGACCGCCCCCGCTATCTCATGGGCGTGGGTACTCCAGCAAATATTCTCGAAGCAATTGAACGCGGAGTCGACATGTTTGACTGCGTCATGCCCACGCGCAACGGCCGCAACGGCATGCTCTTCACTGCTCACGGTGTCATGAACATGCGCAACAAGAAGTGGGCTGACGACTTCAGCCCCATCCAGGAGGATGGTCCCAGCTTCGTTGACCGCGCTTACTCGAAAGCCTACCTGCGCCACCTGTTCATAGCCCAGGAACTCCTTGCAATGCAGATTGCCTCTATNCACAACCTTGCGTTCTACCTGTGGCTCGTGAAAGAAGCACGCCGTCACATCATAGCCGGCGATTTCTCTACATGGAAACCGATGATGCTGGAACGCGTTACACGTCGCCTGTAACCCCACGACACTTGTCATGAAGTTGAAGANTCCCATAACGATACTTGACTGGTACATAATAAGGAAATTCNTGGGTACCTACATTTTCGCCATCATTCTCATCCTGGCTATCACTATCATTTTTNNTATCNACNAGAAACTGGATGCGTTCATGAAGGCGCCGCTCAAGGCTACCGTCTTCGACTACTTTCTCAACTTCCTNCCCTACTTTGCCAACCAGTTCAGCCCGCTGTTCACGTTCATCGCGGTCATTTTCTTCACTTCCAAGATGGCTGACAACAGCGAGATAATAGCAATACTATCCTCAGGNGTAAGCTTTCACCGGTTGCTGCGCCCCTACATGATTTCAGCCGCTGTAATCGCTGCCGCGACCTACGTGCTGTCAGCCTACATTATNCCACCGGCCAACATCAAACGCATTGAGTTTACTAATACTTACGTAAAAAACAAGCGAATAGANTACGGCAGCAATATTATGCTCCAGGTGGCTCCCGGCGAGATTGCGTTCATAAGCCGCTTCGACAATACCACCAAGACCGGTGTCAAGTTCTCGCTCGAAAAATTTGAGGATAAGAAACTCGTTTCGCGCCTCACCGCCCAGACTGTGAGATGGGACACACTCTACCAGTGGACCGTGCAAAACTACATGATACGCGACTTCGTGGGAAACCGCGAGATGATAACATCAGGTTATTCACTTGACACTATCATACCCTTTGAACCGCGCGACTTCCTTATTTCGAAGGATGACCAGGAAACTCTCACGAGCCCTCAATTACGACAGTACATCTCGCGGCAGAAGGAGCGCGGAGTAGCAAATATCAAGGCATTTGAGATTGAGAATGAACGCCGGTATGCCATGTGTGCCGCNGCATTCATCCTCACCGTCATTGGCATGTCACTATCTTCCCGCAAGGTTAAGGGCGGCATGGGTATCAACATCGGTATAGGTCTGGCGCTCAGTTTCAGCTACATTATGTTCATGACGGTGACCTCGACATTTGCGGTCTCAGGCATCACCTCCCCGTTCGTGGCAATGTGGATTCCCAACTTCATCTACCTCATCATTGCCATCGTTCTCTACAAGAAAGCCGCCCGCTAATGCATCATTTANCGGGTGGNAACAGCAGCATNAGCGCCGGTATCCCTGACGCTGAATAGCTGTCNATCACGGNTCCCTCAAGCAATTCTTTACAATACTCACCACCACACACGTTGCNGGTCTTATCACGGTTAGACCATCCGGTACTGATTGTCCGCTCAAGTAACGGCAGGTATTGAGTCTGTCCGCAATCATATACCAACCAAGCCATGTATTGAGCCAATATTGCCGTGTAAATGCCCTGCTCTATTCCACTCTCAAATGGCAGAACGCCATTTTCAGCTGACATGACATTTACAGCATAGTCAGCTGCAAGTTTTGCATTATCTAAATAACACTCATCACCTGTTGCATTATATAAAAGGATTGANCCGCCAATAAAAGTCGCTTGATTATAAATGTGAGCCTTCCAATCAGGATTTCCATTTCCATGACGGCTATCAGCAATCTTTCCAGTGACGGAATCAAATAGATTCTTTACACCCCAGTCATATATTTCCTTAGCCTTAGCAAGATATTGAGCCTTTGTCTGGTAAGCAGGCACCGGCGCTGTTGACTCCGTTCTATCNTCNGGCACTACATTATATAATGTCATTGCAGCGACTACTGTCGGGAAGTTAATACATGCCATCTTGCCATCACCAAACTTGTTGGGGACCGGATTGTGAATCGGTTGCCATTGCCAAAACATGCCACCGTTTTCAGAATCATAGGAGCCACTATCGCCCACCTTTTCCGAGCCGNACCAAACTCTCTTGAAACTTGCTTCAGAATTCTCGAGATATTCACTGTCACCTAACAGTTCATAGCCGCGCGCAAGGNTGATAGTCCACCACATTATATCATCATAAATGAACCATCCGGTATTCTCATTATTATCATCGAAATCAAATTGGCAATACTGAGCCTTGTTACCTTGATATATCTTCTCACAAAGATCCTTGTATTTCTCAATTCTCAAGCTATCACCGAGTTGCTTTGATAATTTATAAGCGTTCATCGCCATGTCCCAGTACATTGGCTGGCACCAGATAGCGGCAGCGCCGTTCCACCGATCCTCAGCAGCGGGAAACGAGGTGTCAGCCTTGTAGATATATTTAACGGAATCAAGCAATGCATCATTGAAACCATCATAGGCCGCCCACACATCCTCATTCGTATATTTGGTGACATTATCAGAACTACCTGCATTATCAGATGCCCACAAATTCACGGAAGCACTTACCAGCAGTACAAGCGATAGGAAATTTCTGTATTTCATATTTAGGTGAATATTTACATATGCAAATATCGTAAAAATTCCCCTTATACTGCCATCTCGACAGCAACAAGGAGAATTTTATCTAATCTAATCACACTATCTTTCTGGTAACAAACTGTTTCAGAAATAAAATTGTTTTTATGGACAATTATTCTCCACCGCGCAGAATCGACTTTGCGAGACGAATCGGAGACGGACTATAAACCGGGGGAGTATACGGCTCAAGTTTTCCCAGCTCGGCACAGAATTCTTTAGCCGCTCCCGGCTTCATAACTCGGAAACCAACGTTTGAGGGTATTTTCCCATCATCTTCTTTAATCGGCAGCAATCCATCTTCCTTGCCATCACTGTAACCACCAGTGACCAACGGGAGACAGCCCCACGGATTGCGCATTGTAAACATTGCCGAATTGTTGGAGGTTGTATGTAAGCTGTAAGGATGAAAATTAACTGTTTTATACTTGTTGTCAACCGGAAGATCACCGTCATCAAATCCACCTATCAGTATACATCCTTGCTGCATGGTTACGTAGACAACACGCTGCATATCTTTAGGTGCCAGTTTTCCTGAAGTGAAACAAAAGCTTTCCCCACTTCCCAGGAAAATAGGTGCAGTATATTCCGATGAAATTCCACCTACATCAGAGTTTCCATCAAACACCTGCTTCCACTTCATAAGAGCCTTTTCAAGAACTGTGGCCCACGTAATCTTATTATTCTTTCCTGACACGGCATTTACGTTGGTACCATCACCCACGAAATAATTATCAACACCTACCTCAACCGGTTGTCCTTTCGGATCGAATAAGGTCACGGTAAAGGTCTGGTCCATGTTATCTCGAATCATGTGCTTAATGTACTTAGGATAAACATGAGCCATCGCTGATAAAACAGCCAGTGCCGAACAGTCTCCGATTGCATGCTGGTTGACGTCAGCAGGGATTGGATCACCAAAAGGATACAAGTTGCTCACCTGAAATTTTGACCACTCGAGGTCACCGAATTTTCTTGGTTGCTGTGATGGATCCTTCAACCAGTCAAGTTGATCCGCGGTAGCTGTGCGGTCATTTTCGTGAGTAGTACCCATGGGGGTTTTTGAAGAGATGGTATACCCCTCGGCTAAACTCATGAGATCAGCTATATCATCCTTAAATTCTGAAGCCACGAGCGTCCACTCGGCAATCTGTGTAGCATCTCCACCGTTATTATCATATACTGCCAAACGGTAATATCGAAAAGCTTCTCTGTTTTCAATATGGTAAGTCTTCTTTTCTTTTCTTGATGAGAATTTCTGTTCCGACTGAATATCGAGTGTTTTCCAACTCAGATTATCCAGTGAACCAAGAAGAGTCCATTCCTGAGGGTCTTTCTCGGGAGAATCGGCGGCCGATGTTAATGTATAAGTACGGACAATTTCACTCTTGCTACCCTTCCAGGTAATGTAGAACTTGCTATGAAAAGTAGTGTAGACAGTATTATCATCGCCATCCACAAGATTTCCTATACCGTGTCCCACCGGTGCATCTGAGTATTGCGCGACTATAGTACCATCAGTGGGCATGTTTGAGTTGCTCTCATCAAGAGTCCAGGTATTGGATACGGGTTGATCATTATTATCGTTATCTGAACAAGCCACAAATGAAAGCGATGCCAGGGATAGCAACATCAGATCGACAAGAAAGAAATTTAGTTTTTTCATGCTATAAAATTGTTTTACTTTTTTGTTGTTTTGCGCTCAAAATTATATCAATCAGTTTTGATCCTGGAAAGTAAGATTGATTTTATAAACATGAAAAACAGCCTGGCGACTGATAATCAAGAATATGGAGATAAAGGGTATACAAAAAAATATAAACTTATTATAAGCTTCCCTTGTCGCAATCATGAAGAAATAATACCAATTTTCATGATTTCGATCTCAAAATTATCCTTGTCAAGGGCTGCCTTGTTACGCATTCTGGTCCTGTAGTTATAAACAGTGCTAACCGAGCAGCACAGAAAATTTGCAATCTTTTTAACATCAGAAATACCAAGGCGCAGTAAGGCATATATACGTAATTCACGATTGAGCAATGCGTCAGGTTTCAGCACAATCCGTTCTTCATCCCGTAACAATCGATTGAAGTCTTTAACGAACGTGGGATATAGGCTAAGAAAAACTTTATCAAAGCGTGCATACAGTTCATCGCGTTCGTCCTCAATACTTGATTGTGATTTCAATTTCTTCACCAGGTCGGCATAAGATTTATTCATTGCAAGTTTTAACAGAACATTCTGGTTATGTTCCATCTTGTCAATATAATTGAAACATACATCAAAGAACTGGGTAATATAGTACTCCTTTATTGTATTATTCTCATGGAGCAGTTTATTGGTCCTTGACAACTGAAGGTTCATCCTGACAGTTTCATCGTTCTTTTCATTCAGTTGACTGTTCAGCTCAAGCAACTTTTCATTGCTTTGAGACAACGCTTGCCTGACATTTTGAATTCTCTTCATCTGGCGGTATATATAGACAAGCGCTAATATCAACAGCACACACCCTATAACTACAGCACAAAGTGCAATCACAAGATTAGCTCTCGCCCGTTCTTTCTCCTCATGGTAGGCCGAGCTGATAATTGAATATAACCGGAAAATCTCGGATGAGCGGAAATTAATACCTGAGGCCTGAATATCTTCTATCGTTGATTGCGTATACCGGTAAGCCTCGTCATATTCTCCGTCCTGATACAAGAACCAGGCAAGGGTTTGCAAGGAAATATTCTCACGGGTAGCATTTCGAATATCTGTGATGGATGACAGGAGGAGATATTTTTTCATGTTATCCCAATTATTGAAATGAGCATACATTGAAGCATAGGAATTAGTCAGCATAGCATACTCGGGGGTANCGGGTTCGGTTGTAGATAACATTTNCCAGAAAATCGACTCGGCTTTTAACGAATCGTGGTCGTTTACATGAGTAAATGCAAGCCTAACCTTGTAACTGAAAGATTCCGGATCGAGATGTGCAAACAAAGAGTCTCCGTAATTGTAATTTTGCTGCCGGGGATATCGGGCAAACAGAGAATAGTAATTCCAGAACAGAGAGTACGCTTCGTAATAATTGGCTAACATTTCAACGGGGATGTCTGACACAGAGATACCCTGCAAGATTGCCTCGGCTTCCCGATAGCTTCCACACATTGAATAGATCATACATTGCTGTAATTGAGATTCCAGAATCCAGTCTTTTCTATCTAAAGAACAAGCTATTTTCTGATTTTCTACAGCAAAATGAAGAGCTGAATCGGCATTGAATTTTTTATATTCATCATACAATTGCCGGTTCATATTATACATCCGCTCCGACGCAGTCGCAGGAGTCTTTTCATTCCTTGTTACAATATCATCATTGATTGAATTCTTGATGCGGCTTATACGCTGCTCCTTTTCATATACATACAAATCTTTATGCTCAAGAATCCTATGAAGGGAATCACTCAGCGCTTTAATCTCTGATTTATTCCCTCCAGCGTTGAAGGAAACACGCTCATCATTTGAATGGCAGCTACTGAAAACCCAACACAGTAATAATAAAAAACAAGTATAAGTGTATTTCATTAAACAATCTTTGTTTTAAGAACAAAGTTAGCAAAATTTTAATGTTTGACTGATGAACATTTTCCAAAATTCAGTGTTTTAATGATAGAAATAATCTTCTATACTTAATTTTAACCTCTTACTACTATGTCAAACATCAACCAAAACCTCGCAGATGCATTTGCCGGCATCGCACAAGACGCAGCCAAGCTCTCAGCTCAGGCTACAAAAGAGTCAATCAAACACCAGTATGAAGCCACCAAGCAGTCAACTGCCGAGGCCTTCAATCAGGCAAAAGATAAAATGAGCGATATGACTGATATTGCTCAGGACAAAATGGCTGGATTCGCATCCAAGGCCAAAGAAACTATTAATCAGATTAAGGAAAACCCCTCAGGAGTGATGGACAAGGTTTCCGATACTCTGAAATCAGCTTCAGCTACCGTACTTGACAAGGCAGGTAACATTGCTGACACTATAGCAGACATGGCTCACCGCAAGGCAGCCGACATGTCACAGCAGGCCTAACGCCGCTGAATNTAACGAATAATCCACTTCAAGATTATAATAATGACCTCTAGAATTTGAGAAATCGAATTTTATGTTTTTCATGGTATTAGATTTAAGGTTAGAAAGGGCTGAATTGTGAAATCCAGCCCTTTCGTTTTATATATACTCAAATGTAAACGAGCGTTACTCGTCAAAAGTCATCTCGTCAAAATCCTTGAACTCATCCTCATTATAGCCGTCTGATCCATAGAAATCTTCGTCCATGTCATCGGCAGCAGCAAGTGCTGCAGCCTTGGCATCAGCTTTTGCATCAAACTCGTCCAGGTCAATATTCTGTGCGGGAGGAACTCCGCGTGACATTGTGCAGAGGGGATCCTTCAATGTGCGTCCGGTGATTATTTCTTTCATCTCGATGTAGAAAGAACGGTCAGTCATATAATCGAATGTAAACATGAGGCGCTGTCCCTCTTCCTCGATAAAGTCGCTGAGGATAGTATCCTCCATCAGGTAAACATCTTCTGATGAATCTGAGCCCATATCCTCCAGNGTAATCTCGCGTTCTTTATCCCAGTTGTTGTCACACAGGAAGAAAGAGCACATCTGATTTTTATCATATCCGACGCTATCACAGATAACATTCTTAAAATCAGCAAATGTCATGTCGGCATCTATCTGGATTTCGCGGCGGAAATTGTCAACTTCGTCTGATACTATGCGAAAATTGTATATCATAATATTGATTTTAAATATGTCGTAGTGTTTTCGTATGCGAATATATATTAAATTTCCGGTTTATGATGCACAAGGCTCATTTTTTTTGAAATTTTTATCCTTGCCGGCTGCCTTGCCGGGACCGAAGAAACGGTTCACGATGATTGCGAGAGCACCGTCACCGGTCACGTTACATGCCGTCCCGAAGCTATCCATTGAGATATACAACGCAATCATCAGCGCATTGTCAGCCTCACTGAATCCCAGGATTGAAGACAGCAGTCCCAGTGATGCCATGATTGCNCCGCCGGGAACTCCGGGAGCAGCTATAATTGTTATCCCCAGCATACTGATNAAACCTGCAAACTGCACGAAGTCATAATGCATTCCCTTAGTCATCATCAATGCCAGAGCACAGGCTACAATCTTAAGCGTGCTGCCTGACATGTGAATCGTAGCACACAACGGCACCACNAAGCCTGCAACCCCCTCGTTCACTCCGTTGCCTATNGTCTGCTTCAATGTTACGGGAATAGTAGCTGCTGAGGACTGTGTGCCGAGAGCTGTGAAGTAAGCAGGCATCATATTCCAAAGCAA
>JAAVGQ010000086.1 GCA_014800105.1 Bacteroidales bacterium
TATATTAGGTCGTGGACGTGATGTTAACGAGGAAATAAAAATGAGAAAAGGAAAATAACTGATGTACGACCAGCCCGTAACCAATAATGATAATTATCGCGTGTGTGACCTCCCTGATGATGACAAACCGCGCGAAAAGGCCATGCAACATGGCATTCAGTCCCTGACCACTGCCGAACTTATAGCGATAATCTTAGGAAGCGGAATGGCGGGAAAATCAGTCCTGTCACTTGCCCGCGACATCCTGAAGGACAACAATAATAACGTTTACACCATCTCCCTGATGGGTATCGACGAGATGTGTACACGCTATAAAGGCGTTGGACCTGCCAAGGCCATCAGTCTCAAGGCAGCTTTTGAGCTTGGCACGCGCGCCGTTGATGACGCAGCCAAACTCCCCGTGAGAATATCAGCAAGCAAGGACATTCACGAACTTATGCGCCAGAAATTACAATTGCTTGACCACGAGGAATTCTGGATACTTCATCTCTCGCGAGCCAACCGCGTAATCGCACGCGAATGTGTGAGCCGTGGTGGAACCGCCGCCACCGTGGTCGACAATAAAATCATACTAAAGAGCGCGCTGAACAAATTATCATCAGGTCTCATCCTCGTCCATAATCATCCATCCGGAAATCTTCAGCCCAGTCTCCAGGACGACCAGATAACCCGCCGCCTGAAAGAAGGAGCTGCGCTTCTTGACATCCGCGTCCTCGACCACATAATCATCAGCCCCGCAGGCTACTACTCCTACTCCGACGAAGGACGCCTCTAACCCTTGCACAGCCTCGTAGAGGCTGAACGCACCTAACCAGATTTACACAACCCGCCGGGGGACCATCATTAACACCATCTCCAACACCCGCGGAGCCCCCGTTCCTCCTGTTCTCCTGTCTCCCTTGCCAACGGAGCCTAAGGACTCCCGGCCATAGGTCGTCAACCAGTGAGCGGCGGAGCCGCGATGGTCCTCTTAACCCCTGGCGAAGCGCGTTAGCGCGAGAGCCTGGGGACAGCCACCTACCACCTCACGGAGCTCCGGAGGAGCGACCGTCACTCCTCACTCTCATGTCCTCCTGTCTCCCCTGCCAACGGAGCCCTGTCCTCCTGTTTCAAATATCCACGTGTTTTACTTGCTGGTGATCTGATTGAGGAGGGCGCGGTAGCGATCGAGGCCAGGGAAGGCAGTCTGGGCGTGCACGAGTTTGTGATCGCAGTCGAAGAACAGGTATGACGGGAAGCCGTCGAGCGAGTATTTATCCAGCATGGCATTTTTGCTTTCTTCGTTGATACGTACCTGTTCGCCGCCGGTCATCCGGGCGCGGTTTTCCCACCCTTTGAGGTCAGACGAAGTGTCACTTACATATAGGAATACCAAGTTAGTGTCCTCATAATCGTCTTTTATCTCCTCGGTCTGCTTCATTGCCTCCAGGCATGGCGCGCACCAGGTGTTCCACATATCAACTACCACCGGTTGTCCGGGATAAGTTTTATCGATAAACTCCTGCAAGGCAAAAGTCTGTTCACTCAAATCCTGAAGATTAACCTTTGCACTTAGCGCCTCTTCAAGCTTCTCATTACGTTTCAATACGATTTTGCCGATATCATCAGTAAACCCTTCCTCGATATTCTTTTTCTGCACATCACTCAACGGTTGATTCTCTTCAATCTGCTGGTAGTAAGAAGTACCTGCCAGCAAGTCAAGTAACAACTTTGGGCGTTCTTTCATCGCCGGAGCCAGCAACTCACTCAGTTTTTCCTGCCACTCCTTGACCGGAGTCTCACCAATCGCCTCAAATCCACCTCCTGCATACTTTAACAGGGAGCTAAGAAATGGCCTCTGGCTCATGATTAACGTCTTCATAAGAAATACATTAGGAGAATAATCAATGCTGTCAAGGTAGGTATATGCTTCCATGGGTGGTTCTTCGTATTTCTTTCCGGTAACAATTTTAGCGGTACGGGTATATTCACATATACTTCTTGCAGCAAACCTACATTTAAGATTATTCATTACCCAAGGTTCTGCTGATTCTGGTATCACATATTCGCCAACAGCGGAATCAATAAAACGAGGCCAAACAGAGTCATATTGATTTTTCCTAACAGCTTGCCATGAAACATCATACAGAGACTTATCAGTAGGAGCAAATTCTGGATGGTGCATTCCTGCTTGATTTATCATAATCTCATTAATATCATGCCATTCCTTAGCCGATAACTGATTAGAGTCCAAAATACGGGCATACTTAAACTGATCGCCTTTGAAGATTAATTCAACAACATTTTCTTTTCCTTGTGATAAGAAAACCTCACAACCTCCAACCACGTTATCGTTAGAAGTTAGGGTAATTGCATATGCTTGTTTAAGGCATTCCAACGGGACTTCTCCTTTAAAAATTATATTACCTTTAGCATCTTTATCCCGTTGTAATGAAATAAACTCTGAATCGTAATATTCGAAAATTGGCAATGAGGCTGCTTCTGCTTCTATGTTTTCGTCTACCATGTCTACAAGTTTCACAACGACTTTTGCTGTGCCCAACTTAATTGCATTTTCTTTTGGAAGATTATCTCTATTCCCACAAGAGGAAAGAAGCATTGCAAGGATTAAGCTTGATAAAATAGTGATAATTGTTTTCATGATATTAAAATATTGATTTATGGCAACTTTCGCAAAGATATGTAATTTCTACAAATAATTTTTTAAATCTGTAAGGAAAAATTATTGATGTAAATTACAGTCGCTCATCCTGAACTCCATTATTGATTTCTGCGAGTTATCCCCATCCCTCGTGGAACCGATGAAATCGGTCTGTGCCCCGGTGGAGTGAAAAATTTGCGGGAGGGATGGGGATTTTACGGGATTTTGTATTACCTTTGCTGCGTGAGTTTGGTGACTCACGCTCTGAAATACAAGAGGGGTGCCCCGCCGGCTGTAGCCGGGGCTGAGATCAGACCCTATGAACTTGATGCGGTCAGTACCGACGAAAGGACTTGTTTTTATGCCCTGATAGCATAGGAAGCACTACTCTTGGTATTATATACTAACCTATCAATCAGGCTTTCATGAAAATTTATATCAATCATTCGCCCGTCGTAATCGAAGGTAATCCAACGGTTGCCGACCTCCTCGTGCATCAGAATCTCGCANGTTCCGGAATAGCTGTGGCTATTAATAACAAGGTGATTCAGCGCTCGCTATGGAATGATACGTTTCTTAACGAGGGGGACCGCTTGACTGTCATCACTGCCGTGTGTGGAGGATGATTGTCGTCATTACCAGGCCTGATTTTTTCCCGGGCGAGGCTGAGGCTNTCGTCAGGCTGCTGGATTCGGGTGCCGTTGACCGCGTTCACATCCGCAAACCATATGCTGAGGCTGAGCATGTTGAAGCACTGCTTGATGCTATTCCCANATCATTATATGGGCGGCTGAGCTTGCACGATTGCCACCGGTTAGCAGTCAAGCGCGGTTGNGGTATTCATCTCAATGCCCGTAATCCCTTGCCACCGGCAAGCTTTGNGGGAACCGTAAGCGTTTCTTGCCACTCTATCGAGGAGCTCTTGACCACCGGCCAGGTTGCCTACCGCTTTATAAGTCCCGTCTATCCAAGCATTTCTAAGCCTGGGTATAAACCATCGTTCACGCTGGAATCATTAAAACGGTTCGTGGATAATCACACTATTGCCCTCGGGGGCGTCACTCCCGATAAATTTCCTGAACTCGCCGATGCGGGGCTGGGTGGGGCAGCATTGCTCGGTTGTGTGTGGAATGCGGTGGAACGGGGTGAAACAGAATCTATTATTGCAGAAATTAAGGAATATAAATCATGTTTCAATTCATAACTCATAGCAATGTAAATTGCGATACTCTCCAGGGCGCGCNGGCTGCAATCGAGGGCGGCTGCAAGTGGGTACAGCTNCGNATGAAGGAGGCTACTGACGACGANGTGCTCGACGTGGGTCGTCAGCTCGGTGCCCTGTGCCGTGCCAACGGGGTGACTTTCATCATTGATGACCGCGTGCATCTTGTCGATACCCTTAATGCTGACGGGGTACACCTTGGCAAAAACGACATGCCTGTCANCGAGGCACGAAGTATACTCGGACCTGACAAAATTATCGGNGCAACAGCTAATANCATTGAGGATGCTCTCCACGCNGTNGAGCAGGGTGCTGANTATCTGGGCATNGGTCCATTCCGTTTTACAACGACCAAGGAAAAACTCAGCCCCGTCCTCGGTCTCAACGGTCTCTATGACCTCATGACCAGTCTTCGCAAGGTCTCCAATATCCCCGTAGTTGCTATTGGCGGTATTACCGGGGCTGATATTCCTGATATTATGAAAACCGGTGTCACCGGTGTAGCTCTTTCAGGGGTCATACTTAATGCCGATGACCCCGTAGAGACAACCCGTAAAATTTTAAAACTCTTAACTACTAAATAATGGACAAATTAATTATAGGNGGTCGTGACTTCGGTTCACGACTCTTCGTGGGGACAGGCAAGTTCCGCTCNAATACTGAAATGGCTGAGGCAATAAAAGCTTCAGGAACTGAGATGGTTACCGTCGCAATGAAACGCATCGACATGAGCAATCGCGAGGATGACATGCTTCGTCACGTCACTCATGACGGCATCCAGCTGTTACCCAACACTTCAGGNGTNCGCGACGCCGCTGAGGCTGTCCTTGCAGCCCAGCTTGCCCGCGAGGCTTTCGGTACCAATTTCATCAAGCTCGAAATTCACCCTGATCCCCGCTATCTCCTCCCTGACCCCGTGGAAACACTCAAAGCCACTGAGGAACTTGCCAAGCTTGGCTTCATAGTTTTGCCCTACATTCAGGCTGACCCCGTTCTTTGCAAGCGNCTTGAGGAAGNNGGCACTGCTGCCGTGATGCCTCTCGCTGCTCCCATCGGCACAAATAAAGGTCTTGTTACTCGNGANCTTATTGAAATCATCATCGAGCAGAGTAACGTCCCCGTGGTTGTTGACGCAGGCCTGGGTGCTCCCTCTCATGCCGCCGAGGCTATGGAAATGGGTGCAGATGCCGTTCTCGTGAATACCGCAATTGCCGTAGCGGGCAATCCCGTAGAAATGGCTGTGGCATTTGACATGGCTGTCAAGGCCGGGCGCAAAGCCTACCTCGCCGGNCTGGGTACCCGCTCCCGTTGCGCTGATGCCAGCAGTCCCCTCACTTCATTCCTTGATTAAGCGCTAAAGACTATGTTTTCTGACGAACTAAGCAAATGGAACTGGGATGAAGTCACTGCCCGCATCGCCTCCAAGACTGAGGCCGACGTGGTTATAGCCCTCGGCAAGTCCCGGCTTTCCATTGATGATTTCATGGCGCTGGTTTCGCCTGCTGCAGCCCCGTTCCTTGAGGAGATGGCACGCCTGAGTCAATTCTACACACAACAGCGATTCGGCAAAACAATCTCTATGTACATCCCCATGTACCTCACCAATTCCTGCACCAATTCCTGCGTGTATTGCGGTTTCAACCGCCACAATCAGTTCCCGCGTGTGATNCTNACATCCTGAGCAGATTGAGGAGGAATGCCGCGCTATCCGTGAGCTCGGTCCCTTCGAGAATCTTTTGCTTGTGACAGGNGAAAATCCCCGCCTNGCCGGTACTGACTATCTGGAGAATGCCCTCAGGATTTGCCGTCCTTATTTCAATAATCTCACCATCGAGGTAATGCCGTTNCCTGAGGAGGATTACCNNCGCCTCACACACTCCGGCCTCAACGGCGTGGTGTGTTTTCAGGAAACCTATCACCGCGAGCGCTACAAGGTTTANCACCCCGCGGGCATGAAATCCAATTTCGAGTGGCGCGTCAACGGTTACGACCGCATGGGCGCTGCCGGCGTTCACAAAATAGGNATGGGCGTTCTCATTGGCCTCGAGGACTGGCGCACTGATGTCACCATGATGGCCATNCACCTCCTCTACCTGCGCCGCCACTATTGGCGCACGCGCTACAGCGTCAACTTTCCACGNATGAGACCGTCAGAGGGNCACTTCCAGCCTAACGTGGTGATGACTGACAGGGAACTCGCGCAACTAACGTTCGCATTCCGCCTCTTTGATCATGACGTGGACATCTCCGTTTCAACACGTGAAACACCCCGGTTCCGTAACAATATCGCCACCCTTGGTGCAACTTCTATGAGTGCAGGCTCAAAGACTGAGCCGGGTGGCTACCGCACATATCCACAGGCTCTCGAGCAGTTTGCCGTGAGCGATGAGCGCACTCCCGCTCAGGTCGCAGCTGACATCAAGGCAGCCGGATATGAAGTAGTGTGGAAAGACTGGGATAAAATCTTTGACTGATGAATACTCAGGAACGATATTCACGCCAGACGATGCTCCCGCAGGTAGGCACCGTGGGACAGCAGCACCTCGCTGAGGCCTCAGTGCTCATCGTGGGGCTTGGCGGTCTCGGTGCTCCGGTGGCTCAATATCTCACCGGTGCCGGGGTGGGGCGTATAGGCCTTTGTGACCCTGACATAGTTTCTGAATCTAACCTTCAGCGCCAGGTGCTNTATGANACTGCAATGGTTGGCGAGCCTAAGGTTGAATGCGCTCGCAGGCGNTTNGCTGCCTTATCGCCTCANACAGTATTTGAGCTTTATCCCGGCGGCTTGACTGATGAAAACAGTGAAGAGATAGTCTCAGGATACGATCTCGTGGTAGATTGNTGTGANAACTTCACTACCCGCTATCTCATTGATGACACGTGCTACCGCCTTGGTAAGCCATGGATTTACGGTTCGATAGGAGAGTTTATGGGTCAGGTTGCAGTCATGAACGGCATCGCAGGCAGGCGATATATAGATTTGTATCCTGACCGTGAGGAACTTTGTGACCGTCCTCCCGTGGTGCGCGGAGTTCTCGGCCCCGTCCCCGGAGTCATTGGTGCAATTGAAGCCTCTGAAGCGCTTAAGCTAATTGTAAGCTCCGGCGAACCGCTTGACGGGAAACTATTTGTGATAGATCTACTCACTCTCTCAACATCCCTCATTGAATTCTAAAACGACATGACTGATATATTAACATCCTGGAGTTTTGAAGCTTGGCAAGCAACTACAGGAATCTACGAAAAAATTATAACTCATCCCTTTGTTACCGGCATGATTGACGGCACTTTACCTCGTGACCGCTTCATTTTCTACATTGAGCAGGATTCGCTCTACCTTCAGCGTTACTTCAAGGTGTTGGCCCACATCGCGTCGCGGGTTGACAATGCCTCACACGCTGCCGCGTTCATGAACTTTGCCACTGACGGTATTGCTGTTGAGGAAGCTCTGCATGAATCCCTTTTGGCCCAAGGAGCGCGCAGCAATGTTGAGAAATCCCCCACGTGTACCCTCTACACCTCCACGCTCCTCGCCCAGTGCCTTGAGCCTGTAGAGGTCGAGGCAGCCGCAGTGCTTCCCTGTTTCTGGATTTACCAGAGGGTGGGGGAGTACATATTTTCCAAAGCTAAAAATTTGGAAACCAATCCTTATCGTGAATGGATTCAAACGTATGCTGACGAGCGCTTCGCCCGCTCCACCCAGTTTGCCATCAGCCTGTGCAACGAAATGGCAGCCAAGACTACACCCGCAATCCGTCACCGCATGACTGATATTTACACCCTTTGCTCACGCCTGGAATGGATGTTCTGGGACAGCGCTTGGAACCTTGAACATTGGAAAATTTAAAGGATTATGAAAAAAAAGACCTATAAGCGTGTTCTCACTATTGCCGGCAGTGATCCCAGCGGGGGAGCAGGCATTCAGGCTGATATAAAGACAATCTCAGCGTGTGGCTGCTTCGCCACCTCGGCTATTGTTGCCGTGGTTGATGAGAATACCGTCGGCGTCACCGGCGTTCATCCCGTCCCGGTTCCATTCGTCACGGGACAAATTCGTTCAGTCCTTGACGACATCGGCACGGATGCTGTCAAGATTGGGATGCTCCACTCCTCCGAGCTTATACATGCCGTGAGGGAAACTCTTGACTGCTACCCGCAGGTTACTGACATCGTTCTCGACCCGGTGATGGTAGCAACCTCGGGCGACCCACTCTTGCAAGCTGACGCTGTCGAGACACTCCGCGCGGTCTTGATACCTCGTGCAAGAGTTATCACACCCAATATTCCCGAAGCCGAAATTTTACTCGGGAGCAAGATTGACTCCCAGGAGTCACTACCTGAGGTTGCCCGTGAGCTGTCAGTACGCTGTTCGGGTGTGTCGGTTTTCCTGAAAGCCGGACACCTCACTGACAATCGACTCATAGATGTCTTCTACAACGCTGAGACCAACAATACACTCCACTTGGAATCAGTGCGTTGCAATACGGTCAATACCCACGGTACCGGCTGTACACTCTCCTCGGCTCTTGCTTCATTCCTCGCTCGAGGCATGGAACTCGACTCAGCTGCCAGGGCCGCTAAGGACTATATAACCGCAGCTATAGAAGCCGGCGCTGCCTACAAAATTGGCAACGGTCACGGCCCGGTACATCATTTCCACGATTTTTGGAAATAAATCAGAAAGAAATTAAAGAATGTAAGTAACTTTTGTGTAACTTCGCCGGGTCATTTAACAGAAAATTCTCAAGTAAGTGTTGAAAATTAATTTATACTATCTATGAGGTGTAAATTGAGAATAGATTAAAATATGAAGAAGGAGTGAAGCGAGCTTCATGACTGATGAATATTTTGATATATACCAATTTACAACCATAGAAAGTGTAAAAGATTCCTATTGAAATTCTTAACTACTTACTTTTCAATAATATCGTTTAATTTTTTAAACTTACTTACTAAAATTAAATCTCGTGTGGTTTTTTGACGTATTGCGACACACTCCCTCGCTCGCTGTGTTCCTCACTATAGGCTTGGGTTTCTGGTTGGGAAAACTTAAATTCAAAGGTTTTTCACTCGGTACAGTTACTTCAGTTCTGATTGTCGGCGTTATCGTCGGTCAGCTTAACCTTGATGTTGGTGGCCCGCTCAAGACGGTTTCCTTCATTCTTTTCCTGTTTTGTATAGGCTACAGCGTTGGCCCGCAGTTCTTCAGGTCATTAAAGGGTGAAGGCTTGCGTGAAGTGCTGTTTGCCGTCGTGGTGTGCGTGCTTATACTTGCAACATCTCTTGGAGTGAGTCTGTGGCTCGGTTTGAACCCTGCTGAAGCTGCCGGGATGATGGCGGGTGCTTCAACTGCATCGCCTGTTGTCGGGGCTGCTGAGGATACTGTCCTTTCTCTGGGCTTGAGCGAGGATGAGACGGCAGCGCTCGTCAATGTGATACCCGTCTGCTACGCTATGACCTACGTGTTTGGCACCATTGGCGCCGTCTGGCTTCTCGGCTATGTGGGGCCGGCAATAATGGGCGGGCTTGAAAAGGTCAAGGCTCAGACTCACGAGCTCGAGAAAACCATGTCACAGAGTGGTGTATCGTCTGACCCCGCCTTCTTTGATGCTTGCCGCGAGGTTGCCTTCCGCGCCTTTGANCTTGACGGCTCGTGGATGACTNAACCACGCAGCGTTCAGGAAATTGAAACCAAATTTGCTGAAGGAAACCGTCGTCTCACCGTTGAGCGCATTAAATGCAAGGATGGCTCCATGCCTGAAGTTACCCCGGCCACCTCAATNAANCCCGGGGATTGCATTGTCCTTGCCGGCCGACGTGAAATGATGNTCAGTGAGACCCCTGATAGCTGGCTCGGTCATGAAATNCCGGGCGTGGATTTATTGACATTCCCGGTTGAGCANGTTGAGGTCACCGTTTCAAGGAAATGCGACTGCCANACCATTGCCGACCTTCTCGCTCAGCCATGCATGGATGGTGTTGAAATAAAGAGNATTACACGCGANGGCGTTCTCATTCCGCCCTTCACTGCGGTTGACATCCGTCACGGAGACGTGATTGAAATCGTAGGTCTCAAAAAGAACGTTGACAAGGCGTCGCAGTTCATAGGCTTCCCTGATAAGCCCACGCTGGCTACCGACTTTGTGTTCATTGGCTTCGGTATTCTTCTGGGCGGACTGCTCGGTGCCCTTGCTTTCAAGATTGGTAACGTGTCAGTGAGTCTCGGAGCAAGTGGCGGTGCCCTTGTAATGGGCTTGATAATGGGATGGTTGCGCTCCAAGCGTCCCACTTATGGTGCCATTCCCAAGGCTTCGCTCTGGGTGTTCAACAACCTCGGTCTTAACATGTATATCGCAGTGATCGGTATCGCGTCGGGACCTTCATTCATAAGCTCATTCAAGGAGGTTGGACCGGTTATATTTATTGCCGGGCTCATTGTGACCCTCGTGCCCATGTTCCTTGCGATACTTATAGGCCACAAAATCTTCAAGTTCCATCCCGCTATCACCTTGGGATGTTGTGCCGGAGCGAGAAAGACCACAGCCGGCCTTGGCGCCGTTCAGGAACGCCTCGGTAGTTCGGTTCCCGCGTTAGGCTACACCATTACCTACGCCGTTTCCAATACCCTGCTCATCCTCTTCGGCATAGTCCTCGTCCTCCTCCTCGCCTGATACTTTTGTGTATCAATCGACTGTGACATTATCGCAGTTCTCGATGACAATGGGGAGCTTGGTGCCGAAGGTCGGATGGAAAACGTTGTTGCTCACGGTGATATGCTCGCCATCTTTCAACAGAATTGCTACCGGGCGGTCGCTGTCAAACACGTTGTTGCGTATTACTATGTTGCGGTTGACGTGAGGGGGCGTCTGTGAAGCTTCGGTGCTCAGCGTTATGCATGACGGTGTATTTTCGCCGGCATCATATCCGCATCCCGTGATATAGTTGTTCTCTATCAGCACGTTATCGACAGGTCCGCTCTCGTTCCAGCCCAGTTCTGCGCCCAATTTGATGGCAGTTTGCGTTGACCCGTAAATGCGGTTGTTTCTTATCGTGACATTGGGGCTTTTAACGAGGAAAGCGCGTGCAAGATGACTGTCAACGCTGTTTCCGGCAATTGTAACAACGGGAAAACGTGTGAGATTTGTTATGATATGCCTGTCAGTATCAACGCCTTGCAGCGATTTGTCAAACGTCACGACGGTTTTCCAGTCCTCTATTGAGGTCTTTACATCTTTAACTTTCAGTCGCGCGATGACCTCCATGTTGTTGCGATTGATAATAAGCATTGAGTCTCCCTGTTCGGGCGGGTCGAGGGCAAGCGCGTGCAGGTCAGCATTCTCTACCCTTAGCTCGGCGACATTATCGCTTATAGGATAAATTCTTGAATAATAATTGTGTATATTAGTACAATCATCGCCTTGTCCCTTGAACATGCAGTTCACGATGTCAAGATGTCCGCTGCAGGAGGTGAAGTGTGTTGCATCCGTGTTGGTTGAGATTACATCACCGGGTTCGGGAACTATCTGCAAGCCGTTGAGAGTTATGTTGTTAGAACGATGTCCCACTACACCCATACCGGGCTGACTGTGAATTTTCATGCCGTTGAGAGTAATATCTGATGCCTCACGTATCATGACAGCAGGGCGGTAATGGCCTCCATGACGCAGTATACAGAAATCACCCACGGCAGGATTGCGCTTGGAGTGAATCCTTATTACGTCAGGCGAAATCAGTTCTTTACGGCCTCCGCCTCCAGTATAAAGACGGTTGCGCACGGGATCAAAAAAGTGTACGCGTCCGGTTACTATGCTGTCAATCAGGGGATACTTATCGCGGTCAATCCATGCGTCAAAATATGTAGGAGTGGAGTTGATGATGCGCCCCACGGTGTTGGGATGTCGCTTGTATCTTATGCTTAATCCATTAATCACTACTTCTTTAGCGCTATCGAGACATATCGGTTCATACCACCCGTGAAGCATCAGTGTCGCCCCGTCAGCATTGACTGTAAGATTTTTGCATCCGGCGAGGTCAAGCGCTTTGACATATGGCCCGTCAGGACGGAACAGCGTGCCCTGGACGTTCTCTCCGTAGGCGCCGCTAATAGCCTCGCGCTCAATACGCAATGCTGTCGAGTCAGCGATGTCATAGACCCCCGGATCGAATTTCAGCATCGTCCCGGGATGCTCACGGCAATAGGCAGCAGCCTTTCTTATGGCTTCAATGTCGTTGATACTATCATTCGGCGTGGCTCCGAATTCTTTGATGTTTACCTCCTTGGCGTTTATTATCGGGAATGCCAAGGCACATATCAGTGCTATAATGTGAAGACGTTTCATGGTCGATTGATTTAAGTGAAATGGCAACTTTGGTTATTTTTCCATGTCAAAGATGGAAAAATTTACGCTGCCGTAAGCTCGGTGCTCCAGGAAATGCGGTAGTGAAGAAAAGTCATATTTCTTGCTGTGCTCCATGATGAACAACGATGTGGGTTTCAGTACCTTTGACTCAAGAACGAGCCGGGGAATCTCGCCAAAATCGGGCAGGTCGTAGGGTGGGTCGGCAAACACTATGTCGTAGCCTGAGGTTGCCATCTTGACAAACTGCAGAGCATCTCCCTTGATCAGTCTCAGGTGATCCTGAGCGTTCAGTTCCTGGGCCACTTTCTTGATAAAATTATACTGAGTATTAGCCTTTTCTACGGCTGTCACCATGCTGCATCCGCGTGACAGGAATTCAAACGTGATAGCGCCTGTTCCGGCAAACAGATCAAGCGCAGTGGGCTCGGAATCAAAGTCATAGAGGTTATCGATGACATTGAAAATATTTTCGCGGGCAAAGTCGGTAGTGGGGCGCGCTGTGATATTTGTGGGCACGTCAAAGCGACGACGGCCATATTTTCCTCTTATTATTCTCATAAGTAAGTGTTCAAAATTAAATTATACTATATATGAGTTGTAGATTGAGGATAGATTAAAATATGAAGAAGGAGTGAAGCAAGCTTCATGACTGATGAATATTTTGATATAGACCAATTTACATTCATATAGAGTATAAAAGATTTTATTTAATTCCTTGTGTTACTAACTTATCTTTAATATCGTTTAATTTTGAATTCTTACTTAATGATTACATTATGTTTATTCACACAATGGTAAAACAACCAGGTCGGTGGGTGTGTTCATTGCCGTCATTCCGCCGGCACGGAACATTGCCGTGGGGAAGATTGCCGGAATCACTGACGGGATGAATTCTCTCAGGCGCGGAGTGAGTTCTTCCCTGATGTTTCGGTCTCCGCTCAACACGACTGATTTCTCTCCAGGTACTTCAAATGCTTGTCTAACGGCCATTATATAGTATATAACATCCTCAGGTGTAGACCATTCGTAAGTATTGGCAAGCAGGAGTCTGTCACCCGTGAAAAGAATAATATCCATAGAGCCGGCACGCAGGTTCACGAATGTCAGCATCGAACCGGGACCACGGTTGGTACCGTGGAAGAAACGGGTCAGCGATGATAGCCGGTGTATAAATTTTACACCGGTAAAAGTACGCGTAAGGAAATGATACACATCTGTTTCCATGAAGTGAGCTACATTGCACTCCAGCAGCGGTAAATGGTCGGTAATCATCGGGGCATCAGGAAATCCCTCAGGCCTGCCACAGATTTCAGCCGCTATATCTGCTGCAAGCTCCTGGTTTTCGCTTAGATAGCCGGGAAGAATTGCCCTGCTGTTCCCTCGCGAAACTATTGTTACTTTGTTGAAGTCGTTAAGCAACAATGGGTTATCGTAGATTGCTTCCTCGATAGCCTTACAATAGTCGTTCCCGTTCTCATCAAGTTGTATCGTGGCTGATAATAGCGAGTTATCTTCCATGGGACAGTAAGCCATGACATCGATACTCGTGCGGTCGAGACCCAGATAGAGGTTCCACATGCGTGTATCTCTTATCATGTCGCGGTATAGTCGGTTATTTGCCATGGTTGTAAGCTCTCAATAATGTATAATATTCAGGGGATTAGCGTCTCAGGGCACCCTCATTCCGGCGCAACTGATTATTGCCGTTGGTACGATTGCTCCCGCGATTACCACGCTGATTGTCAAAAGGATTGCGGTTGTCATAACCGGGTCGTCCCATGTCATCATACATGTCATCCTCGTCTTCGTCCTCTTCGTCGCGCGGTTCAGCCTCGCGGGTCTTCGGCTTGTTCTTCTTTATGGCGCCGGGTTTCTGCATGTCGACCGGCAACTCGTTGAGGTCCCAGTCGTTAGTGATATCCCAATTCTTTTTCAGATTGATTTTCTTGGGAAAGTAATAGACATCCTCAGGGAGCATACGCTCCTGCATGTTACCGGTGGTCCATTCCTCGTTGCCGTCAGCGTCAACGTAGGCACGCGCATAATAAGTTCCCGGAAGCACGTATTCAAATTTTACGCTTCCTCCTGTAACCCGTGCCTTGCGCACGGGATTGTCAGATGTATTCAGCAATTCCACCATGACTGATGCCGAGTCAGGAATACCTGTGATGTTGAAAATGAGTGTAGAATATTCCTCGGCCTCGCGCACCTTGAATTCCTGACTTAGGGGTTTATTGAACAATCCGTAAATCGTGTGAACTGCAGCTGAGTCAACACTCACGCGATACTTGGCACCGGGTGTCCAGTCGTTCTCGATTCTGAAATTCATGATACGGCCGGTTGTGTCGGGGAGCAATTCCGGAGACGGGAGGGCTGTCCAGGTGGAGTCAATCATCTGTTCCAGATGCCATGACCCGGGAACGATGCTCTTGACAGGTTGTTCAGTCTTAATTCTCAATGGTTGATTAACCTCCTGGGTTCCACTGTTAATTGTGATATTAGCGAAATTAAGCTTAGGAACGGTATCCTCCTCCTCGCCCTCTTTTTTCTTCTTTTTCTTCTCAGGTTTAGCCTTTTGTGAGGCTTTCATGAAGAATTTAAGGGTATCAGTGGTCCATGAAAGATTGTCAAGAGTATCCGTGCGCATATACTCGGTGGCAATCAGCAGCGAGTCCTGTGCAATTATAGCGGGGTCGGTAATCCAGAACTCCAGCGTGTCAAGATTCTGTGAGTGTTCGAGAACCGATACTTCCGGCGTGTCAAGCCTGCGGCCGGCGTTGGGCCCGTTTACAATAGTAAGGCGAGGTAGTGAGTCAGCCTTCGTTGCCATTGAAATTGTGATGCGGTTCGAGTCAGTGCGCTGATAATCTTTAAGGTACTGAGCGACATAATTCTCGTTGAACCATGTGAGCAGAATGTCGTTGGGAAGGTATTTCACGCCCTGGCGCGTAACTATAGAATCCTGTCCCGTTGAGCTACGAAGAGTGTCTGTAACAACGATGCTTTCAACCGTCGGTGTAACTGTGAAAGGATAGAAAGCAATGTCCTCGCTACGGTCCCAGTGGTAGTCACGGTTAATATCGTTGAGCGCGAAAATGTTGTAAGTTCCGGCCTTGAGATTGCGGATGGTGAACTGACCCAGCTGGTTGGTCTTGGCAATGCGGAGCATCGGTAGCGTCGTGATGGCTGAGTCATCAAGGTTGTTGTACACGCCCACGAGCATTCCCTGGGCCGGCTCAAGATTGGCAGCCTGAAGCACCATGCCTGATATTCGTAGCGTGTCAATAGTGTCGCCGGTTGAAAAGTCGAGCGCAAACCCGTCAAGGATGTTACCCTCGTTGAGGTCGCGGATTGCGTCTGAGAAGTCCAGCGTGTAAGTTGTATTTGGCATGAGGGAATCGCGCAACTCGATGGTTAGCTTTCGACCGTTGGCATTAATCGTTGGTGACAATTTCTGGGCAGGTGACACCACCACCTTGTTCATCACGTCCTCAAGCTTGATATTTTCGTTGAAAGTCGCCTCGATGTGAGACTTGTTGAAACCCGTTGTGCCGGGAGCCGGGTTACTCCTCACGTATACCGGCGGAGTGATATCACGCGCGCCACCGTCAGGACGGCCTATGCTTGCACACGCGCTAAGCAATGCCACGACGCCCACAAGGGGGAGTAGCAGCCTCATTCCCTTGAATGTGTTGCGTCGACCGTTCATGAATAAATGAATTGTACCCCGGAGCAGAATCGAACTGCTATCTAAAGTTTAGGAAACTTCTATTCTATCCGTTGAACTACCGGGGCAAGAAACTATCTCCATTTCCTCTACAAAGATAATTCAAAATCCTCAACCCACCAACACCTCCCCGCAATTTTCCAAAATTCCCCGGGACTTCGATGTTAATGGGACTGCGGCATCCTGTCGCACATTAGATAAACTGTTCCGCTGCTCTCCCTGCGGATTCCATGATCTCCCCTCCCGTTCCTGTGTCTCCCCTGCCAACGGAGCCTATGCACTCTCGGCCAAAGGCCGACAAACAGTGAGCGGCGGAGCCGCGATGGTCCTCTTAACCCCTGGCGAAGCGCGTCAGCGCGAGAGCCTGGGGACAGCCACTCCACCACCTCATGGAGCTCCGGAGGAGCGACCGTTACTTTCCTCAACACCTTCTATCCCCCGTCCTCCTGTCCTCCTGTCTTTTTATCCTCCTTTGTTTGTCATCGGGTGATTCCCTGCTCCCCATCCTCCTGTCCTCCCGTCTTATCTGCCCCGTCAGTCACGGAGTGACTGAATTTCGACAAACCCCAGCTTTCAGGAGCCCCCCAGGGCGACTTAGCTGGGGATAAAGTCCAAAATACCAAGCCATCAGCCTCGTAGAGGCTGAACACCCCCTAACTAGATATTCTCAACCCGCCAGGGTTACATCACCAACACCAACTCCACCACGCACGGAGCCCCGGTTCCTCCTGTTCTCCTGTCTTTTTATCCTTCCATCCGTTTGTCTCCAGGTTGTGCCTACAAAAAAATCGGCCTGCAAACCACACGGGTTTACAGGCCGGTAAAAATGCTATCAAAGTGGAATGATTACTTTGCGTAAGAGGGCTTAACGAAGTCTGATTCACGCAGGTAATCAGCATTCATCTTGACACCTTCCATGATTGAATGTGAGCCGTCAGTGCCTTCCTGTTCTACAACGAAGCCTTCGAGACCGGCTACGTCTGACATGTTGAAGATGGGCTCGAAGTTAACCATACCGCTCTGTCCGAGCTCATAGAGGTCCTTGATGTGAAGGAGGTTGAAACGGCCGGGATATTTCTTGATCTGTTCTACAGGACTGTTCTGGCCCATTACTGCCCAGTAAACGTCCATTTCCCAGAACATATCCTCGGGGGCGATGTTCTCCATCATGTAGTCAATCCACATAGTATCACTACCGTCGATCTTCTTGAACTCGTGAGAGTGAGTGTGGTAGCCGTATTTCATGCCGGCTTCGTTCACTTTCTTACCCACGGCGCTGTGATAATCACAAATCACCTTAGCTTCCTCGAGGTTCTTGGGAACATTGGTCCAGGGTGACACGATATACTTCATGCCGGCAGCCTTGTGAGCGGGTATTGCTTCGTCCCACCACTTTAGAGCTTCCTCAAAGTTACCCGTTGCGAGCTCCTCAGCGTTGAGGGCGCGGGTAGCGTGAGATGAAAGGGCAGTGAGGCCTGCTTCTTCAAGGTCAGCCTTGAACTGCTCGGGCGTGATGCCATAGAATTTTCCATTACCGTAGTTGGCAGCCTCAACTGCAGTGTAGCCCATCTCGCGAAGCTGGGGAAGAACCTCTGCGTGATTGTCAGCATAGCGTGCTGAGTCACCTAATACTTCGCGTATTGAGTATAGCTGGAGTGCAATCTCTTTGTCGGGAAGGGCGTTGTCAGCCTGCTGTTTTGGCTGGCAGCTCATGAGCGTGCCGGCCAAAACGAGTGAGACTGAAAGAATGCTTGACTTGATATTCATGACTCTATGATTTAAAATTAGTCAAGCTCTTTAACGCGGATATTACGGTACCACACGTCATCACCGTGGTCCTGGAGGCCAATGTAGCCCTCGTGGTTGGGTCCACCCATGTTGACGAGAAGGTTGTAAGCGCAGGGGAAGTCACCGTCAGGTTTGAACTTGCTGTCCTTAAGCATCTGCTTCCACTTCGGGGTCCACAAGTGGTACTCGAGAACGTTCTCGCCGTTCTGTGAGTGGATAACGGTGCCCTTGTAAACGGTAATCTTAGCCTTGTTCCACTCTCCGTGAGGCTTAGCGTTCTGGGGCTTGGCAGGAATCATGTCATAGAGTGATGCAGCCTGGCGGTTGCCGTCGATACCGAGCTTGGCGTCCTCGTGGTTATCGTTGTCGAGAACCTGATACTCTGAAGCTGACTGCCAGATGGGGAGGTATTCAGTCTCGCCGTCTTCAGTAGCTGTTGCTTCCTGAGCGAGGTAGAAGATACCTGAGTTACCGCCCTTTGAAATCTTGTATTCAAGTTCGAGCTCGAAGTTCTTGAACTTGTGGGGGAAGATGAGGTCGCCGCCACCTTCCATCTGAGCTTCGCCTGTACCTGAACCTATGAGGTGGATTGCACCGTCCTCTACGTTCCAGCTTGCGGGAGCTTCATCCTTACCGTAACCGCGCCAGTCACCGAGGGTCTCACCGTCAAAGAGGGTGATATAGCCGTCAGCATCGGGGGTGTACTTGCTCATGTCAGCCTGTGCCTTGTCAGCGATTTCATATTCGCCGCGCTTGGTGTCAGCTACGGGAGCTGCGCCTTCAGTCTTATTGCATCCGCATTCCTTGCAGCTGCAGTTGCAGTTACACTTGTTGCCGCCGCATGATGAAAGCATGGCAACAAGAACGCCTGCGAGTAATAATGATTTTTTCATTGCTTATTGTTGATTATAATTCTTTTACGCGAATGTTGCGGATGAACACCTCGTCACCGTGATCCTGAAATGCAAAGTGACCGCTGTGCTTGTTGTTGAGGAGCTCGAATGCTTCGGGCCAAACCTCTGAGCCAAACTTGCTGTTGTTGAGACGCTCAGTCCATTCGGGAGTCCACAGCTCGTATTCAACAACGAGTTCACCGTTCTGGTAGTGCTTAACCTTGCCGTCCTTAACAACGACACGTGCCTGGTTCCATTCACCCCAGGGTTTAGAGTTCTGAGGATTTGCAGGAATCATGTCATAGAGTGAAGCTGACTGGCGGTTGCCGTCTACACCAAGCTTAGCATCGGGGTGGTTAACGTTGTCGAGAATCTGATATTCGGGAGCTGACATGAATGCCCAGTAAAGGTTGCCGTCAGCGTTTTTAGCCTCCTCAGCGAGATAGAAGAAACCTGAGTTTGCACCTTCGGTTACCTTCCAGTCAAACAGAACGTCGAAGTCTTCAAACTTGTGACCGAAAAGGATGTCGCCGCCTTCGCCTTCACCACGAACAAAGTGGAGGCAGCTGTCAGTGATGAGCCAGCGTTCGGGAACATGATCCTTGCCATATCCGCGCCATCCGTTCATGTTAGAACCGTCGAAAATTACGGTATAGCCTTCAGCATCAACGGGGAATTCTCCCATGGTTGACTCTTCGCCGGCACATTCGGTTGAGTAAGCAAGTGAAGCGGTAGCAGGTTCTTCAGCAGCCTTCTTGCTATTGCATGAGGGGGCAACTACTGCAAGTGAAACAATGGCAGCAGCCATTGAAAGAAAAGTCTTATTCATTACTTTAAATGAGTTGGTAGTTTAGGTAGGGGTTAAAATATTTATAAGTAGCGGCCTGAAACAAGCCGCTACTTGTAATAAAATTAGTTTAGTATGTGGGCCGTGCGCTGTTACGCACGTTGAGACCGTCTATTAAACCTGGGGCATCTCAGGGAGAGTCCAGCCGTCGCGATATACGGGCTTGATGAGGCGGGCAGCGAATTCACGAGCGTTAACAGGGTCAGTGTAAGTACGGTCGAAAGTGGGGTGACCTTCGTTGATTGAGAACTTATCCTCGATTACGTCGCGAACGGTTGCGTTCTCGGGAATGTTGGTGAATACCATGTTCTCGCCATCCCAGTCAAGCCACTGGTTGAGGCCCTGCAGACGTACTGCAGCAACACCCATGGTGATCATTTCGTTGAGAGGACCTGCATATGCGAAATCTGATTCACAGGGAACACGGTTTTCGGGGCTTTCCTTACATGCACGGATCCAGTCCTGCTGGTGGTGATCGTTAGGAACTACGCGGCACAACTGGGGAACTTCGGGTTCACGACCTGAGCAAAGGAAGGGATTGTAACCGTAAGTACCAACAACCATAGTATCCTTAGTACCGTAGAGAACTGATACACCGTTGCCGTCGAATGACTTGCCTTCGGGCAGGTCAAGGGGCAGGTTGGGCATCAGGCCGCCGTCATACCAAGTGAGCTCACAGCCGGGAAGACCGAGCTTGGGCATGTTGTCGCGGGCGGGGAAACGGTAAGTGATCTTCTGGGCTGAGGGACATGCATCGCTCATGAGCATTGTAGAGCTACCGATAACTGCTTCGGGATAACCGAGCTCGAGACCACGGAAAGGAACCTGAAGAATGTGGTTGGCCATGTCACCGAGTGCGCCTGAACCGAAATCCCACCATCCACGGAAGTTCCAGGGAGTGTAAGCTGAGTTGTAGGGACGGAATTTAGCCGGGCCGATGAATGCTTCCCAGTCCATAGTCTTGGGCACTTTCATCACTTCTTTAGGAGCAGCCATACCCTGGGGCCAGATAGGACGGTTAGTGTAAGACTCGATGCGGGTTACCTCACCGATCTCACCGTTGCGGAGCCAGTTGATAGCCTGACGTGTGCCAGCGCTTGATGCACCCTGGTTACCCATCTGGGTAGCTACTTTGTGCTTTTTAGCGAGCTTGGTGAGAAGACGAGACTCGTAGGGATAGAGTGTCATGGGTTTCTCAACATATACGTGCTTGCCGTTAACGATAGCGTCGGCTGCGATGATAGCGTGAGTGTGGTCGGCAGTAGCAACCATTACAGCATCAGCGTCCTTGAGCATTTCGTCATACATCTTGCGGTAGTCGCTGTACTTTTTAGCGTTGGGGTAACGGTCAAATACACCCTTTGCATATTTCCAGTCACAGTCGCAAAGACCGATGATATTCTCAGTTTCCATACCTCTGAGGTCAGCTGCACCACGGCCGCCTACACCTACACCGAGAATGTTGAGTTTGTCGCTGGGAGCAGTGTGTCCGGCTCCTGCAGCCTTACCAAATACTGATGGGGGAACAATGGTAGGTGCTACCATCATGCCTGCTAAAGCCATCCCGCTTTTCTTGAGGAAGCTTCTTCTAGAAAGTTCTGACATAGATTTTTAGGTGATTATGTTAGTAAATAATGTTGGTTTAATTCTTAAATTTTTTTGTTGTGACGACTCGGGGCTCAACCCCGCTTCGTGTTATAAGTCAACCTCGCCGGCTGCTGGCCATGCAAGGTAGGGGAGTTCGTTCTCAATTATGCTCATGCTGGGGGACGGTGCCCTTGTGATTGCGGGGAAGGAGACCATAGCCGTCAGTCATGCGGCTGCGACGTTCTCTGATTTCCACCAGCTCCTGAAGGTTACCTATAGCCGGCATGGAATGTTGTGCAGCATCCTCGAGCATAGCGTAGGCGGTCTGTGAGGCCACGGCCGAGTCTCTGAATGTGGGCATAGCGTCCGAACGCTTGCCGCTGATAATAGAGTTGGCCATGTGGTCAATGAGCTTGTCGATGTTCTTGCCGCCGAAGGGCTTCTCGATTTTCATTGTCTGCGTCACGCCGCGCAGTTCTACACACGCAGTTTTGAAATCATGGGTCATGCGGGCAATGCCCTTGGTGCCTATGATATCAATGTATGAATTGTGGGTCTGGTCCTTAGCCATGTGGCCATAGACAAAGCCCTGGGTAATGTCAAAAATCACGCCGTTCTCGAAGGTTCCGTGAGCCTGAAGCCACCATGGATCCTTGTAGCTCCACATTCTCACGCCCTGAGAGTGCCATGTGGCATACTCGCTGTCAGCATACCAGCGTGCAAGGTCAACATAGTGCATTCCGCAGTCATGGAACGCGGGACCCTCAGCTTCGTGACCCTCACCGGGAACGAGACCGGGAGTCATGTGACACACGCGAATGATGGCGAGCTCACCAATTTCACCACTCTTGATGAAATTACGTATCGTGTTGTGATACCATGAGTTACGCAAATATAGATTGACGGTGGCAAACTTATCGCTTGACTCGGCAAGCTTAACCATTTCCCACTCGTTTTCAGGGGTATCAGCGATAGGTTTTTCAGCTATGATATGTTTACCGGTAGCTATAGCTTTTCTTATGCACTCAGGACGGCTGTCAGCATAAGCGCAGAGAGCAACTACCTGCACCTCGGGATCCTCATAAACGTCGTCAACCCTTCCCGTAACCTTAGACCCGGGCGACAGCGCCTTGGCCAATGCACGGCAGGACTCGTCAACGTCACATACGTAAGCTACCTCATACTTGTCATTCTGCAAGAACTGATTCAAGTAGAAACGGCCCATACGTCCAAATCCTATTAAACCTACTTTTATTTTCATTCTTATTTCTAAGCGTTGTTCTATGATATAATGTCTTCCTGTGAGTTAATCGGCTTAAGTGACTGATTTATCGCACGTCGCGCGCCACATCCTGGCATGTAACCGGTGTGCCTGTGCTTGATTGAGTACTCTTAGAAGGTTTTTCAATGCAAATGTACATAAAATAAGTGTTAAACCCTTCAGCGAAGTCTTAAAAAATTACGAGCAAAATATGTTCTTAAACATAAAACATGTTTTAAAACATATTTTTGCTAAAATGTTCTTTAGGTTACCGGCGGTTATTCAGGAAGGTGTAAATCTCAATATTTATTGTTGTCCTAATCTAATATCTATAGTTCTTTTTATAAATTTGTAGTTACTTAATATTTTATTGTTAACTTTGTGGCAAAATTTTAACAAAATGAACGAAGAATTAGATTGGGCCAATCTGGCCTTCGGATACCTTCCTGCCGATTATAACGTGCGATGCACGTTCAAGGACGGAAAGTGGGGCGAAATTGAAGTTTCGCAGTCTGAGAGAATTGATATGCACATTGCAGCAAGCTCGCTGCATTATGGCCAGGAGGTCTTTGAGGGCCTGAAGGCATTCAAGGGTAAGGACGGCAAGATTCGCGTGTTCCGTCTTGAGGAAAATGCCGCCCGCATTCAGGCATCAGCCCGAGGCATCCTCATGGAGCCGATTCCTACCGAGCTTTTTGCTGAGATGGTCAAGAAGGTTGTGGCTCTCAATGCCCGTTTTGTGCCTCCCTATGGCAGCGGTGCTTCGCTTTACATAAGGCCGCTGGAGATTGGTATGTCACCCCGCATTGGTGTTCAACCCTCGTCAGAGTATCTTTTCATCGTGATGGTGATGCCCGTGGGTCCTTATTTCAAGGAGGGTTTCAAGCCTACTAACATCTGCATCATGCGTGAATATGACCGCGTGGCTCCCCGCGGTACCGGTCGTTTCAAGGTGGGTGGTAACTATGCTGCAAGTCTCGTTGCGGGTGAACATGCTCATGAGCTCGGTTACTCAGCAGTTCTTTACCTTGACCCCAAGGAGAAGAAGTATCTTGATGAATGCGGCCCTGCTAACTTTATTGCTATCAAGGACGGCAAGTATATCACTCCGGCTTCTGATTCAATCCTGCCTTCTATCACCAATAAGTCGCTACAGCAGATTGCACGTGACATGGGTATCGAGGTGGAAGCACGTCATATTCCCGTTGAGGAGCTCGCTGAGATTCAGGAGGCTGCTGCCGTGGGTACTGCTGCCGTGGCTTCACCCGTGGCTGAGATTCATGACCTTGATAACGGTGTTAAATACATTGTTTCAAAGGATGGCAAGCCGGGTCCCGTGGTTACTGCTCTCTATAACAAGCTGCGTGGTATTCAGCTTGGTGACGAGCCTGACACTCACGGCTGGAACACTATCATTGAAGTTGAATAATGGACTATCAAAAGATTATTGATAAATTCTATCCCGCAGGGTCACCCCTGCGGGATATTTATATGCGCCATTGCCGTCAGGTTGCTGACCTTGCGCTCGAGATTAATGCGGTTAAAAGACTTGGTCTTGAGAGTGATGCTGTCGAGGCGGCCGCTATGTTGCATGATATCGGTATCTTCGAGACTGATGCCAAGGGGATTGAGTGTTACGGCACTGAACCTTATATCAAGCATGGAGTTCTGGGGGCGGCGCTGCTCAGAAATGAGGGGGTGGCCGAAGAGATTGCGCGGGTGGCTGAGCGCCACACGGGGGCGGGACTCACTGCCGATGATATCGAGAAGAATGGTCTACCTATTCCGGCAGGCGATTATATGCCTGAGACTCTGTTGGAAAGGCTCGTATGTTATGCTGATAAGTTCTATTCCAAGAGTGGCGATATGAAGCGTAAATCACTTGAGCGGGTGAGAGCTTCCATGGCTAAATGGGGGCCGGAGACGGCTGCCCGATTTGAGAAGCTTCACGAGGAGTTCAACGCTCGTTGATGTAGCGGAGAAGGATGGCGGTCATTTCGTCATGATAAGGGAAGGATGTGTTCATGCCCCATCCGTGTCCACCCACGGGGTAGAGATGCATTTCAGCAGGGACTCCGTTGTTAATGAGTGCTTTGTAGTAGAGCAGGGAGTTCTCGGCTGGAACAGCGCGGTCGTCGCCGCTGTGGAAGATGAGAGTGGGGGGCGTTGATGGTGAAACTTGCTCTTCGTTGCTGTAGAGGGTGAGGTAATCGCTGTTTTCCAGATTGTTGCCAAGAAGGTTGCGGGCTGAGGCACCGTGAGTGAGACCGGGCTTGGCTGAGATTACGGGGTAGAAGAGTATTGCGAAATCGGGGGTAGAAGCGCTGTCAGTGATATGGGTGCTGACGGTGGCTGCGAGATGTCCGCCGGCTGAGGACCCGATGATGCCGACGAGAGAGGGATTGACGCCCCATTCAGTGGCATTCTCGCGTACCATTCTAAGCGCCTGACGGGCATCAGTGGCGGGAATGGTGTCGTTGCCGTGGGGGAAGCGGTATTTTAGAACCAGCGAAGTGATGCCGTTGTCGGCGAGCAGGTCAGCAATCTGCTGGCCTTCATGGTCCATGGCGAGGTGTTCGTAGGCTCNACCGGGACAGATGACTACGGCNTTGCNTGANTTGGCTNNCCGGGGATGATAGATGGTAACCTCGGCGGTATTGTCGTGGCCGTTATCACCGGGAACGCCGGCTGGCCAAAGGTTGACAGTTTCCTGAGAATGAGCTGAGAAAGCACACATTGCGAGTCCTAAGATGAATGAGAGTTTTTTCATGATTACGGTTAGTTCAAGATTAGTTTTTTACAAAGATAAGTAAGTTTTAAAAATTAAACGATATTATGATAAATTAAATGTTTGTTCTCGACTTCAAGAATCTTTTATACTATCTATGGCTGCAAATTGGTCTATATCAAAATTTTCCTCAATGTGCACCTCATATATAGTATAAATTAGTTTTCAACATTTATTTAATTAAAAAACGCTATTTTTGTTTATCTTTGTGAGAAATCCATGAAAAGAAATTAAACCAATGAATATTTTAGCGAAATCACTTGCGACGTTAGTTATGGTCGCTGTTCCTGTAACTGTGATGGCTGACAAGGCTCAGGTGCAGTCAAATTATCCCAATAACCGTTATCCACTTGTTCAGAAGCCTTACATAGAGCTGCCGCTGGGCAGTGTGAAGGCGGGGGGCTGGCTTAAAGAAATGCTTGAACGCCAGAAGAGTGGTGCGACNGGCCACATGGAAACGCTGTATCCCGAGGTNATGGGTGAACGCAATGGCTGGCTNGGTGGTGACGGTGACCAGTGGGAACGAGGCCCGTACTGGATTGACGGTCTTCTGCCGCTTGCCTATATTCTTGATGACAAGGAGCTGAAGGANAAGGTGCAACCGTGGATTGAGTGGACTCTTGCGAGCCAGCGGGAGGACGGTTACTTCGGGCCTGACAAGGATTATCCTTATGAGGCGGGATTGCAGCGCAATAANTCGGCTGACTGGTGGCCCCGCATGGTTTTGTTGAAGATTCTCCAGCAATATTACGATGCGACGGGTGACGAGAGAGTTATTGATTTCATGACGAAGTATTTCCGCTATCAGCTTGAGACGCTTCCCGAGAAGCCGCTTGGTAACTGGACCTTCTGGGCAACCTACCGCGAGGGNGACAATCTACAGGCTGTCTACTGGCTTTATAATATCACCGGGGATAAGTTCCTGCTTGATCTCGGTGACCTGCTGCACTCTCAGGGTCATGACTTTGTCAATATGATTACCAATAGTGATGCTTTGACGAGGTTCAATACCATTCATTGCGTTAACCTGGCGCAGGGTATCAAGGAGCCGGTTATATATTACCAGCAGACTCATGACAAGGGAATGGTGGATGCTGTGAAGCAGGGTTTCAGGGATATAAGAAAGTATCATGGCCAGCCTCAGGGGATGTATGGCGGCGATGAGGGTATTCATGGTAACTCGCCGACGCAGGGGTCGGAGTTATGCTCGGCTGTCGAGCTGATGTTTTCCCTGGAGAAGATGATGGANATTACCGGTGATATCGATTTTGTTGATCACCTCGAGAAGGTTGCTTTTAACGCTTTGCCCACTCAGGTGAGTGATGATTTCATGGTCAAGCAGTATTTCCAGCAGCCCAACCAGGTGATGGTGACNCACCATGAGCATAATTTCTATGAGGACTGGACTCACGCGCATACGGATATTGTGTATGGAACGCTGTCGGGTTATCCGTGTTGTTTCTCTAACATGCATCAGGGATGGCCTAAGTTCACGCGGAGCCTGTGGTTTGCGACTCCTGACAACGGGCTTGCAGCGCTGGCCTACTCGCCGAGTGAAGTAACGGCCAAGGTAGGTAATGGTAAAACCGTGACGATTACTGAGACGACNGCTTACCCGATGGATGACNGCATACAATTTGACATAAAGCTTGAAAACAAGAAGGGCAGTGTTGAGTTTCCGTTGCACCTGCGAGTTCCCGGATGGTGTAAGGCACCGGAGGTGACAGTCAACGGGGTGGAGGTTTCACCGGAAATCAAGGACCGGGTGATGATTCTTGACCGTGACTGGAAGAACGGTGATGTCGTGGAGCTNACGTTGCCGATGGAGGTTAGCGTGAGCCGATGGTATGAAGGCTCGGCTGCCGTAGAGCGTGGTCCGCTGGTTTATGCCTTGCGAATGGACGAGGAGTGGACTAAAAAGGAACTTGAGGGAGATAATGCCAAGAAATATGGCAGCTTCTATGAGGTAACTTCTCCCACGAAGTGGAACTATGGCTTGCAGAATGCCGTGATCTCGAATCCTACCGAGAATTTTGAGGTGNTTATCGATGCCGATAAACTCAATTGCAACTACTTCTGGAATCTCGAAAATGCTCCAATCACGATTAAAACTAAAGCTAAAGAGGTGAAGGAGTGGGGCGTATATAACGAAATGGCTGGACCAATGATGAATAATCTGACTATCAGCAATGCTCCCGAGGAGACAATCACGTTGATACCTTATGGTTGCACNACGCTGCGTATCTCAGAGTTCCCGGTATTGCGNTAAGGGCGTATGTAGATGTCGGTTGACGGGAGCGAGGGGAGGACGGCGAGAGCCATGGCGCGTGTGATGAGCAGGTCGTCATGGTTACCGGGGAGGGCTCCCTGTGTGCCGTTGGGATAGTAGACGTAGGTCGAGTACTCGTTGCAGGCGTCGTTGTCGCGTTCTATCAGTTCGTTGTCGCGCAGGGCGGCGTTGAGGCGCGTGATTGCTGCGGTCTTGGTGGCACGGTTGGTNTGGAAGCCGGGTCGTCGTGACGGTACGATAATACCGTCCTCGTTTTTCATGCGATAATAGAGGTTAGAGTATACGTCAGAAATCTCGTTGAGAATGAACGCCGAGGGGTCGCCCTCGGTGTTGTCAGTCTCCAGTGTGTTGCTCTCGTAGACGAGGTGGGCGTTGCAGTACCAGCGGGCAATGGCGGCGGCTTTCCAGGCGAGGATGTCGTGGTCACAGTGTCCGCGCCACTGGGCTACGAGNTCGAGTTTNCCNGANGNTGANGNGCGGTCAAAGACGGCGATNACCGANTAGTCGGACTGNGCGGANCGNCCGCCGATGTCGACNGTCACGATGTAGCGNGACTCGAGGTTAACGGCNTNGGGNTCAGGTGGTATCCANACTTTCAACCGGCCTCCCGGNGAGNCNGNAAANTGCATNGNGTTGACNGANTCNGGTCCGGTGANTTCAGGNCCNGTCATGTCNCCNACGAGCTGNGGGGCGGTACANTCNTGNCGNGCNCGCTCGANGTCNTNGTAGTTGAANACGGCGAGGCCGGTNTTGGTGAANGCNTCCTCGGGGCANGTGGGGAACTCGGCCTGCATCATNGCGTGGTCNGGNTANTCGCGGCGCTTGNNGTGGTACCAGTTGACNTGNTCGAGGGTGCANCCGTAGTCNTCGAGNAGGCGGCGCTCGTANTCNTCGAGNNNGTTNANGAGCTCGTCNCGNGCGCATCGCAGGGGNAGGGNGTAGATGTCGATNTANTACCANGGGACGAANATCGGTTTCTTGTCGCTGAGNCCGGCNGAGGCNCGCAGCCACTCGTTGTGGAANAAGTTNCCGACGCCGTTGGCGGTGCTTTCCATGACGATGAGAGTGAGCTCGTCGATGTTGATCGAGCCGCAGATAGCGCGGACGAAGTCGCCGGGATTGCGGGTAGGAGTGGCGGGCCAGAATGCGACCTCCGAAAGGTGGGCCATCGCGAAGTCGGCTCCGCGTACGGCATCCTGGCTCTCGCTTGACCCGATGGTGACGCGGCAGCCCCTGCCCGGGATCTCGCGGACATTGGTCGAGCGTTCGTAAGGGCGGAATCCCGGCACTGAGCCTTCGGCGCCTGTCCACAGGTGTCGCGGGTAGTTGTCAAGGAGGAGGGAGTACATGCCCCTGATAGTTGCCGAGGTATCCTTGACGTGGGCGCAGATCAGAGAGTTCCAGTTTTCGCGCTGAGTGCACTGGATCCATGCCATGTACATCTGCAC
>JAAVGQ010000087.1 GCA_014800105.1 Bacteroidales bacterium
CTTTTAGTGGTTGTACTTCATTGAGACAATTTACCATACCTAAAAATACCAAGAGTATAGGTTCAACTACCTTTCTCAATTGTGATAATTTATCAGGATTCGAAATTGAAGAGGGAAATGAGTATTTTACCGTAGAGAACGGTATCTTATTCAATAAAGATAAATCAAGTGTTGTAAAATACCCTGGTGGAAGAAAAGAGAGGACCTACACTATTCCTGATGGTGTCAGTTTAATTGGTGAAAATGCTTTTTCGACTACTAAGTTCTTAGAGGAGATTTACATTCCGAATTCGGTGTCAGAATTTGGTTACGGAGCATTTGAAGAAAGTGAGGCTCTTGCCAAAATAGAGATTCCTAATAGCGTTAAAAAAATAGGGGCGTATGCGTTTAATCGCTGTTCTTCTCTAAAGAATCTAACTATCCCTTCTTCAGTTACTGAAATAGGGGGTAATATGCTATCTGCTAATAGTTCTCTCGAATCGTTTACCTTAGAGGCAGACGTAGAATCCTTTTATGAAAGTTT
Organism: Bacteroidales bacterium; assembly: GCA_014800105.1. GTDB lineage: Bacteria > Bacteroidota > Bacteroidia > Bacteroidales > Muribaculaceae > JAAVFS01. The sequence continues at coordinate 524 of JAAVGQ010000087.1, forward strand.
TTGGTATTGTACAAACCTCCGAGATGTCAATATCACATCATCCAGCATCGAAAAGGTAAGTTTAAATTTTAACGATGCTCCGGCGCTCATATCAATGGGATTGTCCAATTCTATATCCTCTCTGGAACTTGACTTCTTAGACTGTCCCCAATTAGAAACAATAAATCTTCCGTCTTCTTTAAAAACAATTGATATAAGTCAGGGTGAAGGTATAAAAGAATATCAAATTGATTCAGATAACCAATATTTCGCTACAGTAGAAGGAGTCCTTTTTTCCAAAGATTTGAAGGATTTGATTCTATTCCCCCGGAATTATTCAAAAAAATTTGTCATGCCTTCTAATGTGGAGAGTATAGGGAATAGTGCGTTCTCAGGAAATAAAAATATCAAAGAAATACGAAAGAATCCGGAGGATTGTAAAACCGAGTATGCTTTAGTCGTGAACGACTCCCTCCGAAGAATAGGAAATTGGGCATTTTCATCGTGTGAGAATCTTCAAGTAGCTGAGCTGCCCAATACAGTTACTAATATCGGGGTATGGACTTTTTCGCATACAAAAAATTTAGACAATATATCTCTCCCGGTATGTTTGGAAAAGCTTGGATACTACAGTTTTGAAAAATCTGGAATCTCTTCACTTAATCTTCCTCCGCTGGTTAACGAACTCGGATTTTATGGTTGTGACACATTGTATGTGTCCTCAAGGAATCCTATTCCCTCCACAGATGGAGATTACGAAGATATGATATTGTATGTGCCAAATGGATATAAGAATATCTACTCTTCAACTGCCGGGTGGAATCTTGCAAAAGAAATTAGGGAGGTTGAATATATTTGGGTTGACGAAATTCTTCTGGAAGAAAATCAGTATTTTGTTGATATTAACACTCCTTTGAGGTTGTCAGCTTCAATATCTCCTGAGAATGCTTCTTTCAAGTTTATAAAATGGAGATGTACCAATGATTCTGACGGTTTTGTACTTGATGAGTTCTCTGGCCAGTTTACCGGTTTAAAAAAGGGAATTTATGAGATAAATGCTTATCCAATTGATGGCAGTGATGTTGATGGCAGGGCAACTATATGTGTCGGCTATAGTAAACCTTCCGAGATGATTTTCAGCAGAGATTCAATTACGCTAACTAATGGATGGTCAACTCAATTGGAATATAGTGTACTCCCGGAAAACCCATATTACAGTGAAGTGGAATGGATCTCATCAGATAATGATATAGTAGAAGTATCAAACGGTTTTGTTACTGCTAACGGGGTTGGCTCAGCAACCATTACAGCTTCAATCAGAGAATATGGTATAAATGCATCGTGTACAGTCACAGTTGTCCCCGAATATGTAAAATCAATTCAGCTTTCTCATTCAGAATGGACTGCTGAGGTGGGAGAGGAACTTCAATTGACTGCTTCAGTTTATCCGACAAATGCGACAGATACATCTGTAGTTTGGTCTTCAAGTGACTCTTCTGTGGCTACAGTTAATGAATCAGGACTTGTTTCAGCAGTAAAATCTGGAAGTGCTGTTATTACAGTCATGGCTAATGATAATTCAGGGGTTAGTGCCACATGTAATGTTGAGGTTTTATCATATTTTATACCTGTGCAATCTATAGTTCTTAATCCTACCGAGTGGGTGGGAACTGAAAATGATTCTTTCCGAGTTTCTGTTACATTCTTACCTGAAGATGCAACTGACAAGAGACTTAAATGGTCATCAAGTAATGATAATGTAGCATGTGTCGATGATGAAGGATTTGTTTCTATCTTGAAAGAAGGACAATGTGTGATAACTGCTACTACCCTTGATGGGTCAGATGTAAGTGCTGAATGCTTGATTCATGCAACAAGTGGAGTAAAGGATATATTCGCTGATGTTTCAACTACTGTGGATGTATATACTCTCGATGGCGTAAAGATCAAGTCTGAATGCAAGAGAAGTGATCTTGAAGATCTGACCTCCGGAATATATCTTCTACGTAGAGGTAATAAGGTGGAGAAATTGATTGTACGCTAATTNCAATATTACCTTATTAAAGGCGTTCAGGGCTATGCATGAAAGCATAGCCCTGATTAATTTATAAGGATAATCGAATCTTTAATAAATTCAATTAATTCTGTAAGATAATTATTCTATCAGGATGACAGGGTGTTGGGTTTCTAACTGTGCGGAGCCTGAAATGTGGAGGAGTAGTAAAGCCTATTGTATATTTCTGAATGCATGTCGCCGTTTCGATACCTTGTAGGCGTCGGCTATAAAATCTCCGGGTGAAAAAAATCCGCACGATACTCCTTGGCGGGAGTGATGGTGCGGATTCTCTTGAGGTCAATTGAGATTTTATGATTTATCAGAGAGTGAGGGGGTGGTAGGGAAGGTCCCATGCCTCAGCTACAGCCTTGAAGGTAACCTCGCCGTCAACAATATTCACGCCCTCGGCCAGGCCGGGATTCCCTTTACATGCTTCCTTCCAACCCTTGTCAGCCAGATTGAGGGCATATGGGAGGGTTGCGTTTGTTAGAGCGAGGGTTGAAGTATATGGAACAGCTCCCGGAATATTGGCCACGGCATAGTGCACAACGCCATCAACCGTGTAGATGGGATCGGAGTGAGTGGTTGCATGTGAGGTCTCACAGCAGCCGCCCTGGTCAATAGCGACATCCACAATTACAGAGCCCTTGCGCATCATTTTGATCATATCGGCCGTTACGAGTTTCGGTGCTTTGGCTCCTGGAATTAGTACCGAGCCTATGAGCAGATCGGTTGTTGGAAGTTCTAATTCGATATTATGTCGGGAGCTGTAAAGTGTTTTCACGTTACCGGGCATTACTTCGGCTATGTGGCGAAGGGTAGGTAGGGAAATATCGGTAATGGTGACATCGGCACCAAGTCCGGCAGCCATCAATGCGGCATTACGGCCCACGACGCCACCACCCACAACAAGCACCTTGGCCGGTTTAACTCCCGGTACACCGCCTAAAAGTTTGCCGCAACCGCCCTGAGGCTTTTCAAGGAATCTGGCTCCCTCCTGTATTGACATACGGCCGGCTACTTCACTCATGGGTATGAGTAGAGGCAGTCCGCCTTGTGGTCCTACTACAGTTTCATAGGCTATACACGTAGCGCCGCTTTCAAGCATTGCCATGGTGAGTTCACGGTCACTGGCAAAATGGAAATAGGTGAACAGCAGTTGGCCTTTTTTGACGAGTTTATATTCCGGTTCAATGGGTTCTTTGACCTTGATGATCATTTCAGCGATCGCGTAGGTGTCTTCAATAGTTGGTAGGATTGAGGCTCCCGCTTTAATGTATTCCTCGTCACTGAACCCGCTACCTTCACCGGCAGTGTGTTGTACATAGACCGTGTGGCCATGGTGAATGAGTTCATGAACTCCCGCAGGGGTCATGCCCACGCGGTTCTCATTGTTTTTGATTTCTTTGGGTATTCCAATGATCATGGTATAATGTATTTAAGGTTTTACGGAATGACATGAATGTCACTCAAAAGTAAAATAAAATCACCAAATACCATAATATGTGAATATGTTTTTCAACATATTTCTACTTTTTATAGCAAAGAAATCGCTAATAAAGCTAAATGCTTATAAAGCAAAATTCAGTATCAGGATATAATGATTGAATTATCGGAGGGTGACGATGATATCATGGGCAGCGGTAACGGCGGCTTTATTGGTGCCGAGTCGTTCACGCATGGTGCGATAGCCTTCGAGCATTTTTTCGCGACCTGGCGTTCCGGGCAGTATCTTGCAAAGCTCTGCGTCGACGCTGTCAACCGTGCACAGGTGCATCAGCATCTCTGGAACTATGGCATCATCGGCAATAAGATTGGGTAGAGACACGTATGGTATCTTGAGTAATCTTTTGTACATGTTGTAGATCAGTTTGCTGCCGCTGTGGCGGAAGCAAACAACCTGTGGGGTGCTCAGGAGAGCAGCTTCGAGTGTAGCTGTTCCACTGGTCACAAGAGCCTCCTCAGCAACCGCCATCAGTTCAAATGTATTACCGTAGATGACCGGGAGCGGACTTATTGAAGAGTATAATGCGGAATCAATAGATGGGGCGCCGGCAATGACTGCCTGGAGTGACGGGTGACGCCCGGCTACCTCTCCCATGATAGCAAGATTGTTGCGGATTTCCGATACACGGCTGCCGGGGACAATAGCAAGAATCGGTTTATCGGGATCGAGATTGTGTTGGCGGGCAAAGTCTTGGCGCGTGGGTAGCTGGGGGATACGGGCATCAACCTCCTCGGCCGACGGGTTTCCGACATACAGCACGTCGTAGTCATGACGACGGCTATAAAAGTCGACCTCAAACGGGAGTATTGAGTACATGCGTTTGATATATCGCTTGATTTTCTTCACTCGTCCCTCTTTCCATGCCCACACCTTGGGGGATATGTAGTAAAATACAGGTACTCCCGCCTTGAAGGCGTGTGCTGCGAGTCTCAAGTTGAATGACGGGTAGTCGACGAGAATGAGAGCGTCAGGGCGTTCATCAGTAATCGCTTTGCAGGCTTTTTTCAGGTTACCCGTAACGGTTCCTAAATGCTTGATAACGTCAATGAAGCCCATGAAGGCCATGTCACGATAATGAACGAGTGGCTCATGGCCGGCAACCCCTGCCATGAGGTCGCCACCTAAGAATGTAAACCGGGCGTCAGGATCCTGGGCACTGAGAGCTTTCATAAGCTCCGAGGCATGAAGATCACCTGATGCTTCGCCGGCTGAAATGAGATATTTCATCGTTTCACAACTTGTATACCGTCAATGAGGGCATGGTTAGTCTTGATATTCATATTCTCATTTTCAGGGTTGAGTTCAATTGTCACTGCATGAGTCCCTTTAGACAAGGGAAGAATTACGGGGGTGGACATTCCCCAGTCAGACCAATTGCCCACGCCGCGCTGAGGCATGGTTACAGCCCCTGTGCGTGTACCGTCAACGCTGATTGTGCGAATGGTAGCACGGTTCTCGGTGTTGACTGAGCCGTTACCGTTGGCATACCGCAATCTCAGGACATATTCTCCATCTTCAGGCACAGTCACAGGAATTGTCATGGTGCCGGTTGAATGGTCAGTCTCAGCAAATCCCTTTCCCTTATAACCGTTGATACCGTCATTAGCCGGATAAACTATTTCATTGCTGGTGAACGCAGTGCTCTCGCCCGGGACATCAAAGAAGAAGGACGGACGATTAGAGCGTGGTTGTCCCGCAAATGATTCTGTGCCGTCGCCGGCAACCCCTATAACGAGGTATTCGCCCGGTTCTGAGGCATCGAATGTGGTAGTGTGAGTGCGAGCAACCTCAAGGCCGTCCCGTAGGACGATGTAGTGATTGATGTATTCAATGGGATTCCATGCAAGAGTGTTCCCATCCTCCATCCACACGACGGGAGTCAGGGGCGCTTTCAGGTTAGGACGGCGGTTTACTTTAAGTTGGGGTATAGCCTTGTTATCCATCTGTATTTCGACGGTGTACTTGCCCTTATAGTCAGCGGGTATATAGGGGGCGTGGGACTTGCCGTTGACAGTGAAGCTCTTTATGTGGTTACCATATCCCTTGATGTTGATATCAAGAACGGCATCGCGGAAGCGGAAGCCGGTGAGCGAGCGGTCGGCAGCCAAAACTTCAGGTACGAAGGGATTGAATTCAAGGCGGTCAACGCCGTAATTGATACCGAACAGAATTTTATGGGTCATCGCGATGTTACCGGCAAGGCACCAAAGCATGTTGCTTGAGTTGAGCTCGGTTGCAATGTCGCCGTTGTCAAGGACGAAGTTCTCCTTGTTAGTACAGAACAGAGCAGCCGGTCGCATGATAGAACCGATAGCCTCAACAACGCCCTGTTCATTGCCCGCCTTAGCGTTGGCCATTGCCCAGTAAGCGGCTACCCAGGGCCACAGCGAGTTATTATGGTAAGGAGTCATGTCAGCAATCTGAGGATAGAACACAGCGACGCCAAACGGTGTGGTAGGATTACTTTCGGTAATTATTTTTGCACGTTCCTCCGGTGCAATATCCCACAGGATAGCAAGTGCTTCGCCCAGTGTCTCAGCGCGTGGATTTACAATGCGGTAGTCGCCACCATAGAGGTACATTGCATAATAACCGGCATCCTTAATCCACAGTTTGTCGTTGATAGCAGAGGCGATTGACTGTGCATGTTCTTCGTATTTCTTAGCTTCATCCTTGTAGCCGAGGATTGTGCAGATTTCTGAGAGAACTTTGAAAGCGTGAGAGTGTACCACTGATGTGCTGAGGGTCAGAGTCTCGGCAATGTCGGCAGTCTGCATCCACTTGGGATGACTCTGTTCGCGCCAGTCGATGAATGAAGTCTCACCTTTTACGAGTCCTGAGGGGTCTGATACAACGAGAAGGTCATCTTCGAGCGAACGCTTGATAACGGGATAGATGAATTCGAGCCAATCGCGGTCGCCTGTAGCTTTGTAGACTTCAAATGCGGCTATGCCCCATATTTCGCGGTCCGAGGATATGGGCCATGCGCCGCCGCTACCGGTATCCTGGATAATACGACCCAGCGGGTCAACCTTTTTCATGAGCGAAATGCGGGCAGCCTCAGGCTGAAGGTAAGCCATAGAGAGGATGATGGAGTAGCTCACGTCGCGGGTCCACACGCCTCCCCATGCAGCACCG
>JAAVGQ010000088.1 GCA_014800105.1 Bacteroidales bacterium
GTGCTGAACTATATCGATTAAGCGAAATCCATAAGGAGCTTGATCTACTCGAAGCAAAAATAGGATATGTATCAGAAAAAATCAGGCAGTTGGCACTCTCTTCATCATCCATTGATAGGGCATACTATAAATCTCAGACTGCTGGAAAAACAGACCGCATCGCGTATTTGGAAGATCTGTTACTCAACCCTCTTTACAACAGCAAGAAGTTTTTGCGCCCTGACAAGAATCAGGAATGTATCTGTGTGCTCTACACAACACCCGAACACCCTTGTACTTCCGATGAGCAAAATAGAATCTCTGACATCCTCAGTATATACTTCGGAAACACGCCATGGCAACTTTATACAAAGCACTGTGATAGTATCGACCGGGAAACAGAACTAGATATCACATACATAACCATGTGAGCTGCCTGGTAATTTCAATTTGGTGTTAATATAGTAGATTCTTATAAATTGAAAAGTTAAAGGGGATATACGCAAAGAGAAGGAATCGATGTGTCGGACTCCTTCTCTCGCGTTTCAACTATTTATTTATGAGATCCTTAAAACCCAGTATCACTACTCGATCTTAAGGACGAGGGATGCGTGGTTTAAGTTCATTTACGATACTATAACAATCATAGAGTCGATAAAGATAGATACTGCAACATTAAAAGACCTTAATTTTTACCCATTTGATTGTTAAAATCAAGATAATCGACCTAAAGTCACTATCTTTGCAGAATATTTCATGTTGACGTCTGATGAAAAAATATATATCTACTCTTTTCCTGATGCTCACCCTCTTTGCCGCAAAGGCTGCTGAGCCTGACTCAACTGTTGTGCAGCAATCTTACGCCTGGAAGGCTGAGAGCCTGTTAGGAACCCGTATTCCCGCAACGGTTGATACCCTGCACACTAACTTTGCTCAGGAGGTTGTACCGAGCGAGGTTTCGGATGCTTATGCAACTACTGGTAACTATGCTGCCGAGGGGTATAACATGATATATTTTGATCGCGAGCAGCCCAGCCCGTTTTTCTTCAGGGATGCGCTGAGTCATTGGCTCCCGTCGATATCCAGCATGACCTTCTATAATACCCGTATTCCAATGACTCTAGTGTCATATACTACGGGAGGTGGTCGTGAAACTACCCAGGACCGCCTGAAGGGGCGCTTCTCAGGTAACATAAACTCTAAAGCCCAGATTGGAGCGCTCGTGGACTACTACTATTCCAAGGGTAGTTACAACTACCAGGCAGCGAAGAATTTCGTGTGGGGATTTTCAGGTTCATACATTGGCGACCGTTATGAGTTTCAGGGTTATTACAACCATTACAACAGTATCAACAAGGAGAATGGCGGTATCACTGACGACCTCTATATTACTGACCCGGCCAAAGTTCAGGGTGGTGACCCGTCAATCAACACCAAGACAATCCCCACTAACCTTACTGCGTCACATAACCGCGTGAAGGGTGGAGAACTGTGGCTTAACAACAAGTATAAGCTCGGATTCTGGGAGGAAGTGTACAGCGAGGAGTATGAGGATTCAATCGTGTCCCGCAATTTCGTCCCTGTAATGGCTTTCACATGGACCTTGCAGTACAACCAGAACAATCATATGTTCAGGAATACCTCGGCTCGTGACGAACAGTCATTCTGGAATAACCATTACCTGAATGACCAGGGTACTAATGATATTACCTCTTATCATCAGTGGCGCAATACGTTGGCCGTTTCACTAATGGAGGGATTCAACAAGTATGCAGCCGCAGGCCTCACCGGTTTTATTACTCACGAGATGCATTCTTACCGCCAGGCAACCGACTCAATACCCTTGGGCGTGGAGCTTGAGGGCCTCACTCCTTACCCCTTTGAGTCAAAAATTCAGCCCAAAGCGAGCGAGAACTACCTGTGGGTGGGTGGGCGTCTGGCACGCGAGTATGGTAAGGTGGTAAATTACGAGGCAACCGGTGAAATTGGCATCGTGGGACGTGCCGCCGGCGAAGTAAAGCTTTACGGCAATCTCAGCACCAATATCAGGCTGAAAAAAGATACTGTGACCGTTCGTGCATTCGGTGGTTTCTATAACCTTGCTCCCCACTATTTCTACGAGAACTATGTGAGCAACCATTTCATGTGGAAAAACGATTTTTCCAAGACCCGCCGGTACCGCGTGGGGGGTGACATAAATATTCCTCACACCGGAACATATCTTACAGCCGGTGTAGAGAATGTGCAGAATCAAATATACTTTGACGGCAACTGCATGCCTCAGCAGTACGGTGGTAACGTACAGGTGTTTTCAGCCGCCATTCACCAGAACTTCAAGTATCGTGCCTTCCATTGGGATAATCGTGTGACTTACCAGACAACTTCTAATGATGCTGTGATTCCACTCCCCGCGCTGGCTATTTACTCCAATATGTACCTGACATTCCGCATCGCCACGCTCCACGTTCAGATGGGACTTGACTGCGATTACTACACCAGGTATCGTGCGGTTGCTTATCAGCCCGCTACCATGACCTTCTATAATCAGCGCGAAGTGAAATGCGGTAATTACCCGTTCATGAACCTGTACCTTAACATGAAGCTGAGCAAGACCCGCTTCTTTGTCATGATGTCACACATCAACCAGGGTCTCACGGGCAGCAATTATTTCTCGATGCCTCACTATCCTTTGAATCCCCGTCGATTCCAGATGGGGTTGTCAGTTGATTTCACCAACTAACCCCCCTTCCCATTATAAACCGCTTAAATAATTCCACCATGAGAAAACTAAAGAGTATCAGTTCGCGGTTGGCATCACTCTACATATTTTTGATTATCACGGTTATCATTGTGCCGGTATTGATGCGTAAATGCAGCGGTGTTACATGGCATGTGAGTGATGAACGAGCCACGGGAGATACCATCAATGTGGCTATCGAGATGTCGCCGATGGGACTTTCGCTCAAGGGTGATACAATTTCAGGCTTCTATTACGACATGATTCGAGAGATGGCTAAGGCTCATGGAAAGGAACTCAAGATTGACGGTTTTACTAACCTTAAAACAGCTCTTGAACGCCTTGACAATGGCCGGTATGACCTGCTGATAAGTGACATGGCGGCTAATGCCAGGATGAGACAGCAGTTTCTTGCAACAATTCCCGTGTTGATTGACCGCCAGGTGCTCGTACAGCTGAAAGATTCGGCGGGGGTACTCCCTTATCCCAGCCAGCTGAGCCTCGTGCGCGACACAATCTATGTTCCTTCTGATACTCCATTCAAGACACGCTTGCAGCACCTCACGCGTGAGATAGGCGACACGATATTTATAGTGGAGGACCCCGAGCTGAGTGCCGAGCAGCTGATCATCATGGTGGCCTTGGGTGAAAGACCTAATGCGGTTGTCAACCGTCGCCTTGCTGCGCTGATTGCCAGGGATTACAGTGACCTCGATCTTTCGGTAGAAATTTCATTCAGTCAGTTCCAGTCATGGCTGCTGAATAGCCGTGATAGTGTTCTGCGTGATTCAGTGAATGTGTGGATTGACCAATATATTCATTCCGAGGCAATGAAGGATCTTGAAATGAGGTATTTTTGAATGCTTGACAGTAACGGTAGCCTGAAGTGTTAAATATCGGCGTCGGGAAAACTAACAAGTGTAACTCGATGTTATCGTGGTATAATAGACTGACAAAATTAATTATACTATGAAGACATTCCTTTCATCCATTGTCCTGTTCATAGCTTGCCTCGTGGGACTCACGGCTTGTTCAGGTGACAATGAGTACAACAATGAGATTCCAGGACCCATTCAGGAATTTATCAGTGAGTATTTTGCTGGAGAAGCAGTTTCAAGCTATTCAACCAATGGTGATACTTACCGTGTGAAACTCAAGAGCGATTGTGCCATTTCCTTTGACCGCAGGTACAGGTGGGTCACCGTTAACGGCTATGGTAGCACGTTGCCCCAGATGTTCCTTTTTGATCAGATGCCACCGTCATTGTATTCCTATCTTCAGGAAACTGACAATGTCAATGAGGTCTATTCAGTTACCCGTGATACTGCAGTCTATACCGTCAATCTTCAAGACGATACGATAACTTACGACATTGACTCGGGAACCATTCACGGCGAATAAACTTACCGGTGCCTGAACCTTAACCGGGCATTCAACAGGGGAAAATTGAATGAAAGCACGCCCTCTTCAAGCGTTGCATTGCATTCAGTCCCTGCATCACACATGTGTGCCGTGTACCACTTTAAGTTGTATAGCCCTTCAAAGGGTGTTTGCTCCAGCCGTCCCTTAATTAATCCGGGTTTCCAAGATGATTTGTTAACTACTGCACCGTCGAGATAAATGATGAGATAGTCCCCGGCATTTTGAGGATTGGGGACAACAGCAAGTGTATAATTACCTCCCGGACGGGCATAGTCAGGATCATTTTCGCGGTCAAGCTGTGTCCAGATTCCAGCAGGTGTCCCTTGTTTTGGAACAGCTGATTCTGTAATCTCATGGACGGTTAAACCTGATTCAAGTGATAAAGGTATCTCGCAAAAAGTGGAGATATAACCAATGTCAAGCGTCCCGCTTGATTTGATACGAAAGCTGTCAGGATTACTGTTGAGGGTAATTTCCCCGGCATATTGAGGGTACTGATTACCTATGCTCACTGTTGCTTTACCGCTGCCGGCTGAGGAAATAACAAGGTAATTATCGTTGCTGTAGAGACTCACGTCCTTGCTGAATTTCTTAGCAAAGTTGCTCCCTGTTATTTCGAGATAACGGTAATCATCGATATTTCCCATGTCATTGTTTCCCCATGAAATGGTAATGACTTCGCTCACTGAGTCACGGTTGAGAAATTCCACTGACCAGTTCTGTTTATTTTTTCCCCGTTTATCTTTAAGCCCCTTCATGGAGGCACACACTTCAACTTCCCACGACTGCACTGTGTGAGGTAATTTTACTTCAATGGAGCTGTCAGTGATTATTGTATCATTAATCCAATTCCGTTCCACATGGTCAATTGCTTGAGCATGCGTTATTACGCCCTGAGCGTTCATGAACAGGAAAGCTGAAAACGCGATTCTCAAATATGAAGAGATATTCTTCATTTGGATTGAGCGGGAAGTAAAGCCAGGACTTTATCTACAAACTCCTCGCGCGACAGATTCCACGAAAGCCAGTGAAGGGGGATTCCACGACGTTCCATGCCCCTGAACCAGGTCATCTGGCGCTTGGCAAACTGATGTATCGCTGTTTCCAGGGCTGTGTACATTTCATCATACGTCAGCTCGCCTATAACGTGTTGTGTTAGGAATTTATATTCCAGTCCGTAATATATCAAATCTTCCGGGGCAACTCCGCGGTTTATAAGCGACCGCACCTCATCAATCATTCCTGAGTCAAGGCGTTCCTTGAGTCGTTTCGAGATGCGTTTGCGACGTTCATCACGGTCAATATTGACGGCAATAACAACGGAATTTTCGCGAGGGTGGGGAACAGTGTCTTTTGCCTTCTCAGGATGTTCGATATAGTAACGTTCTATTTCGATTGCGCGGATAGCTCTCTTAGCGGTGTCAACATCTGTGATGTTGTGCAGTGACTTCATCGAGGCAAGGATTTCCGTGAGTTCAGGGAGTGACTTGTCCTTAAGTTCTTCGCGCAATTCCTGATTCTCCGGAACCTCAGGTAATGCAAGACCGTTGATGAGAGCCTCGATATACATGCCAGTTCCTCCACACACCACCGGAACGCGGCCACGCGAAATGACATCGTCAATTGCCCGGTTAGCCTCCTTAAGGTAAGTGTACAGGTTGAGGCGCGTTCCGGCTTCAGCAATGTCGATTAGATGATACGGAATNTTACCGTATTCCTCAATGTCTTTGCCGGTGCCAAGGTCCATGTCNTTATANAGCTGGCGGGAATCAGCACTGATAATCTCGCCGTTTATCCTGCGTGCAATGTCAACGGCGCGNCCGGTCTTGCCTGATGCAGTGGGACCGGTGAGAAAGATAATNGGAGTTATTGAACCTTTAACCTGACTACTCATTGCNTGTTAGCGCATTATGCTTGATGAAATGTTGTGGAAAAAGCGGCGCACACGGAAGAAAGGCTTNTCAGCGTTCAGGTAAGCAACTTTTACCCAGCGTGGATCATCGAAGTCAACGCTCCAGTCCTTGATATCACACAGGCGGTAAGTGGGACGGTATCCCTTAATGGAGTATCGGCGGTTTCCGTCTATATCGTATGTGCGGCTNGCCATTGCTACCGTGTGAAGATGAACGAGTTCTGANGAAAGCTCNGATGCTACGAGATGCTGACGGTCAAGCATCCTGATGTCGTCAAGAGTCATCCAGTTACCGTCCTTGATGCGTGAGTCTTCTGTATCAACTTCGCTTGCAAGATTGCAGATGAAATGCTGGATGTTATTTTCAAAGTTNAGCCCTACACTGCTGAAAAGGAATTTTACAGCAACAGGGTTATCAATGCCGGTGTAATCACTGAAAATGCGCTCAGCCGTTTTGCCTGACATGCGGTCAGCCTCNGTAACCTTCAGTCGCACGGGNGTATCGAAATATTCACGCTCATGGTGAAGCACTTCAAGATTGTGGCGGGAGAGATACAATGAATTCTCGTGAACGATGAGGTAGCGGATGATGCTTGAACGGCTGCCACCTATGAGCGCGCCGGGATTAGCTTGACTATAGAGAGCCCATACTGAGAAACAACGGAAACCCACGTAAATCAAAGAGAGGAAATACACGATGATGGGCAGCCACACGAAGAAGAANCGGTCAGGTTTGTTGAGGCTTATTGATGAGAAACTGTAAAAACAGTAGCTCCAGTCAGCAATGCTGATGGCTGTTGTAATCCAGAATAGAAGTCTTGTCTGGTAGCGTGTCTCCTGCCATACTATTCGCTGGACAAGGCTTACGACGGGACGGCCTGACATGGTGCGGAAACTTCTGCCGCGACGTCCCAGGCGCTTAAGGATGAATATACCTGATGTTAGTGCAAGCATCGGAGCAACCGCGAGCTGTACAATCTGTGGTAACTCGTCATTGAACTCGTGTCCGGCGAGCTCGTAGAAACCGGTNATGCGGTCAGTGATATTAAAAGTGGTGATGAGAATACCCGTCAGGAACAGGGTAATGGTACAAATAAACGGGAGTGCCAGGCCCTGATTGGGTTTCGTGTGATCGATGTAGATTCTAACGCCAAGTATAAATGCAAACGCAAATGCTACGTAAGCGATAAAAAATCTTGATACAATGGGAGAGAGCGCAACNAGCAGGATGATGAGGCCCAGCGAGAANGCCCACTGGCGCCATGTGGCAAGTATAAATGTAGTTACCGGATTTACTGACTGAGATTTCTGCATTACATATTGTTTTTAAAGAAGCTGATCATGTTAGTGTAGACAAGAGCCCGGGCTCCACAACCGTAGATTGAGTGGTTCTTGTTGGGGAACAGGAGCATGTTGCACAGTTTGCCTGACTGCTGGAGGCGTGAGANGTATTCCATTGTGTTGGANAGGTGTACGTTATCATCAGCCGTGCCTGACATCACGAGGAGGCGGCACGCAAGGTCGCGGGTGTGATTGACCGGTGCNGACTCGGCATATCCTTCAGCATTAGCCTGAGGTGTGTTCATGTAACGTTCAGCATATACAGTGTCATAATAGTTCCATGAGGTAACNGGCGCTACTGCAACAGCGGCAGCAAAGGGGGTGTCAGTCGCCTGAGCACACATGAGCGATTCGTAACCNCCNTAACTCCAGCCGGCAACNCCNATGCGCTCGCCATCAATATAAGATTGCGATGCCATGTANCGNGCTGCATTAGTCTGGTCNATAGTTTCGTAATAACCAAGGTTCTTGTAGACTACATCCTGGAATGCCTTGCCCCGNCCACCGGTACCACGGCCGTCAACACATACNACAACGAAACCTTCNTCAACTGCAGCCTGAGGCCAGTCAATGCTCCACGAGTTGAGCACTTGCTGAGAGCCGGGACCGTTGTAAAGCCACATGATGAGNGGATATTGACGCGATGAACTGAAATCCTTAGGCTTAACAATATAGGCATTAAGCTCATTACCATCGCTCTTGATGGTGAAGAATTCGCGGCGTGGTGCTGAGGCATAACGGCTTGCAACCTCGGCGTTGTCTTCGAGAGTGCGAAGTTTCTTGAGCTTGGTGTTATAAAGGGTGTAGACAGGAGGGGTTTCAACGCTACTGTAGGACATCTTGAAGAAGTTCATTGCGGGAGACATAGCTATTGAAGTGGTCCCCTTTTCGGCACCCACGGTTGTTTCAACCCCCTTGCGGTCTATGCGGGTCACGGTGCGGTTGATAGCTCCGTTACGGGTTGACTGGTAGTAGA
>JAAVGQ010000089.1 GCA_014800105.1 Bacteroidales bacterium
GCTCAGTAGTCTCCAGCCTATTGAGGGGCGGGACGAGTTCATAATCTTTGTGAGTTCATCATAAACGCGTTCGCGAGAGATTATCTCGAGACGGTGAGCGTTGCGGCGTATCGAAGCGAGAGTCTCGGGAACGATAGTGAACTGGAGCTGAGTGGCAAAACGTATGGCACGCATCATGCGCAGGGGATCGTCGCTGAATGTTACGTCAGGGTCGAGCGGAGTGCGTATGAGGCCGGCCTCGAGGTCTTCAAGGCCGTTGAACTTGTCAATAAGTTGACCGAAGCGGTCGTTGTTGACGGCAATAGCCATTGCGTTGATAGTGAGGTCACGGCGCGAAAGGTCGTCATCGAGAGTGCCGTCCTCGACAATGGGCTTGCGGCTGTCACGGCGGTAGGATTCCTTGCGGGCTCCCACAAACTCGATTTCTTCCCCGCGATAGTGGATTGAAGCGGTGCCGAAATTCTTGTAGACAGCAAGGTGGGCTCCACGTCCCAGCGACGCGGTGACAGCCTCGGCGACCTCGATGCCGTTACCCACGGTCACGAAGTCGATATCCTTGGAATGACGGTCAAGAAAGAGATCGCGCACATAGCCGCCCACTACGTAGCACTCGCGGTTGAGCCCGTCGGCCACGGAACCTACATGCCTGAATATCTTGCGGTCGATTTTAGAAGCTATGTTCATTGGATATTAAATCAGTTCAATGATTTCCTCGGGGGCATTAGTGAGACATTCCCAGCCGTTCCCGGTGACGTGATAGGTGTTTTCCACACCCACGGCGCCGGTGCCGGGGATGACAAATTTAGGCTCGAGTGCAATTACCTGGCCCGGGGTAATGATGTCACGGGAACGTGGCGCGATGACCGGGAGCTCGTTGATTTCGATGCCGAGACCGTGGCCCACGAACTTGGCGTGCTGCCGGTGGCCCATGAAGTAACGCTCAAGTTCCTCCTCGCGGGCAATCTCGAGAGCCCGGTCATAGAGGGCACGTGCTTCAGTACCGGGCGTTCCCATTGCAGCGAGCTCTCGGTGTATGCGTCGTGAACATTCGTGAGCCTTCACTGCGAGAGGTGAGATTTTACCGAGCGAGAAAACGCGGGTCATGTCGGTCATGTAGCCGGTGAAGTTGCCGTTAACGTCAACCATAACGGTCATCCCGGGTTTCATGAGAGTACCGTCAGCGCCCACGGGAAGCGACGGGTCCATGCCGGCACCACCCATTGCAAAGTCGTAGGGTGACGGAGCATCAGCGTTATCGCCGGCAATGATGTTGCCCATGAAGAGCTCCATTGAGCTGCCGCTGATGCGGAACTGCCCGAGGCACCCCTCGAGACGGCTCAGGCGCTCAATCTCGATTTGAAATTCTATATCAGTCATTCCCTCGCGGTAGAGTGAGGGAATCTGGCGGTAGACGTATTCTTGTTTGAGGCCTGACTGCCTGATGAGTTTCAGTTCGCCCTCAGTTTTGATTGCGCGAGCCATGCGCATGATTGCCGAGCCGTTGACGGGTGCCGTTGTGTTCATGACTTTAGCTAGTCGTACGACGGTATTATAAGACAACGCGTCGAGCTCAAGGGCGGGTGCTGATGGGAGTGCCTCAAGCTTGGATGGAATATCCTCAGGCTTGTGGATGTAGACGACCTCGGGACCGTCAAGCTCGACGGGGCGCATAACGAAGCAGGTGACGTCGCCGGCGGCGGTAAGGTAGACGTAGCCGAGGAAAACACGGCCGGTGAGGTAATATAGTGAGGCATTGTCAGCGAGCAGGATGGCGTCGGCACCCAGGGTATTCATCCCTGCGGTAACACGGGCCACGCGTCGCTGCTGTTCTTCTTTATCTAATAGTAGTAATTTATCCATTTTCATTACTGTTGAGCGGGNATAAGCATTTCAGTAAGTTGTGAAAAGCTGTCAGCCGTTAGCTCGGCGTCGTTGCATTTNCCGAATCCGTAGGTGACATGGCACATGTCGATTCCGGCAGTGTGAGCNGCATCGCTGTCACCCTGAGTGTCGCCAACGTATAGGGGGCTCTTCAAGCCGTATTTTTCGACCACGGCGGCGATATTGTAAGCTTTACCCCGGCCGGTCATTCCATAGCTGAGGCATCCTTCAATATAGGGGGTGAGTCCGGTGAACTCGGTCATGTAGCCGAGGCCGTCCTTGCCACAGTTGCTCACGAGGAAAAGGCGGTAATGCTTGGCGAGCTCGGCAATTCCGCGGGCAACGCCGGGGTAGAGTGTACCACCAAGCTTGCCCATGAGAGCGCTNTCGTTCTCGTCAAGTCGTTTGAGGTATTTTTCCTTGTCGATATCGACGCCGTCCATGATGCCGGCAAGAATCACGTCCAGGGTCTTGCCCATGTAGCGGATGAGTTCATCGCGGGTGACCACGCGGTCAACGCCAAACTCAGCCGACGTTACTTCCCATATCTTGGCATAGGAATCGACAGCGTCCCACAGGGTGCCGTCCATGTCAAATATCAGCGAATCGTATTTTTTCATAATTATTTAAAGAATGGAGAGCCCCACCTGGCTGAGCCCGCGGATGGTGTCGACACGCATGATGTGGCGCACTTTGATAGTGGAGCTGTCAGCAAACTCCACGGGCGTGGTGGTGATTGTGTCGGAAAGCTGGTAGTGGCCGGGAAGACCGTTGCCGTACCAGTTGCCATAGAGGTCACACATAGCAACGTTGACCGTGTCACGGTGTAAACCTTCAGGTGTAATGTAGCTCACTTCGAGCCACAGGTTGCGGTAAGGGTAGGAGTTGTCATTGGTTAGAGAGATTACAATGTTGCCGTAGACGGGAGCTCCNGCCTGTGAAATNTCAAACTCGAGCGGGGAGCCGTAAGCCCAGCCGCGAGGCTCAATATTATGATACCCCGTATATTGATAGCCGTCCCGGCTACAGGCCGAGACAGCTATTATAATACAGAGAAATAGAACTGACTTCAATGTTGAAAGTGACTTCATGAGATGTAGAGGAAAGAGTTGATTATCAGTTCGTAGTTAAGCGTTGTTATCAGGTGCGGGAGCCGGGGCTGAGGGGCGCTTGTCCCTGTCCTGACCTCCGTTGCCTTCCCGGCGCTGACGGCGGTCATCCTGCTGGCGACGAGGGCGATTGCCGTTGTTGTCGTGACGGTTTCCCTTGCTGTTATTCTGGCGCTCGGGGCGTTCCTGACCGTTGCCGGCTGGTTTATTGTCCTGCTGGCTGCGGTTGTCGTGGTCCTGCTGGCGTTGTTTCTTCTCAGGCTTGGGACGGTTCTCGTTGCCTTCCTTGGGCGTGTCCTGGGCATTGCGGGAGCCTCCCTGAGCATCAGGCTTGCGGCGTTTCTTCTTTTTCTTGTTATCGAAACGGTTGAGATTGTCCTGGTCGAGAATGTCGTTGTATTTCTTCTCTTTCTTGTCTGGCGTACCGTCAGGCATGAGCTGGAGAGGTTTCTCGCCGGCTTTGTTCATTGCGATAACTTCAAAGGCACGGTCNGCTGAGATGGTTACCAGATTGGCAGGTATATTCTTGTCGGTGGAATACGTTATTTCGCGCTTGAANATGTCAGTCTTAAAGTGGAAATAAGTATTGTCAGCCGTTTCAAGTCGAATGTTGCGTTCAGGGAGTTTCTTGAGGCTTTCAACATAGGTATCAACCTCGAAGTTTAGACAGCATTTTAGCTTGGCACACTGTCCGGCGAGCTTCTGGGGATTGAGCGAGATGTCCTGGAAACGTGCGGCACTGGTGGCAACTGACACGAAGTTAGTCATCCACGAAGAGCAGCACAGGGGGCGGCCGCACGGACCGATACCGCCAATGCGACCGGCTTCCTGGCGGGCACCGATCTGTTTCATCTCGATGCGCACCTTGAATGTCTCGGCGAGAATCTTGATAAGCTGGCGGAAGTCAACGCGCTCGTCGGCAATATAATAGAAGATAGCCTTGTTGCCATCGCCCTGGAACTCAACGTCACCAATTTTCATGTTAAGCTTGAGGTCCTCAGCGATCTTGCGGGCGCGAATCATTGTGTCATGCTCGCGTGCACGGGCTTCTTCATATTTTTCGAGGTCGTATTGCCTTGCGTGGCGGAATATCTTGAGNACTGGCGCGTCGGGCTTGACGTTGGCCTTGCGCATCTGGAGCCGTACGAGGGCACCAACCATGGTAACCTGGCCTATGTCATGGCCGGGCTGAGCCTCAACGGCAACCATGTCGCCAATCTTGATGTCAAAGCCCGATACATTCTTATAGAAACCCTTGCGGGTGTTCTTGAACTGGACTTCGACCATGTCATCGTCAGCATATCCTCCGGGAACGTCGGCGAGGTAGTTGTAGCAGTGCAACTTGCCGCGCGGTGCTTCCTTGCGGCAGCATCCGCCCCCGTTGCATCCTCCTCCGGCGCCGCAGCCACATCCGTTGTCTTTATTCAAATCTTGATTACTTGACATGGAGTGAATTATTTAGCAAAGCTAACGGCACGGGTTTCACGAATTACGGTAATCTTAACCTGTCCCGGGTAGGTCATCTCGTCCTGAATGCGACGTGCTATTTCGGCTGACAGGCTTTCAGTTTCAACGTCGTCAATCTTGTCAGCACCCACGATAACTCGGAGTTCGCGGCCGGCCTGGATGGCATAAGTTTTGATTACACCGGGATAAGAGAGGGCGAGCTGCTCGAGGTCATTGAGGCGCTTGATGTAAGCCTCAACGATTTCGCGGCGTGCGCCGGGACGGGCACCTGAGATGGCGTCACACACCTGGACGATGGGAGCGAGAAGTGTAGTCTGCTCGATTTCATCGTGGTGGGCACCGATTGCGTTGCAGATTTCAGGTTTTTCCTTATATTTTTCAGCGAGCTTCATGCCCAGGAGTGCGTGGGGCAGTTCGGGCTCCTCGTCAGGCACTTTGCCTATATCGTGAAGGAGACCTGCGCGGCGCGCTTTCTTGGGGTTTAGACCTAGCTCTGATGCCATTATAGCGCAGAGGTTAGCGGTTTCGCGGGCATGCTGAAGGAGGTTCTGGCCGTAGCTTGAACGGTATTTCATCTTGCCGATGAGGCGAATGAGGTCAGGGTGCAAGCCGTGGATACCGAGGTCGATAGCGGTGCGCTTGCCGGTCTCGATGATTTCTTCCTCAATCTGTTTGCGCACTTTGTTGACAACTTCCTCGATGCGGGCCGGGTGTATGCGGCCGTCAGCAACGAGCTGGTGAAGAGCAAGGCGGGCGATTTCTCGACGCACGGGGTCGAAGCCTGAAAGTACGATAGCCTCGGGGGTGTCGTCAACGATGATTTCGATGCCCGTGGCAGCCTCGAGAGCGCGTATATTGCGGCCTTCGCGACCGATGATGCGGCCCTTGATTTCGTCAGAATCAATGTGGAACACAGTGACCGAGTTCTCAATTGCCGTTTCAGTAGCCACGCGCTGAATTGACTGAACTACAATGCGTTTAGCTTCCTTGTTGGCGGTCATCTTAGCCTCGTCCATGATGTCATTGATGTAAGAGGCGGCAGCGGTCTTAGCCTCATCCTTGAGTGACTCGATGAGTTTTTCCTTGGCTTCCTCGGATGACAGGCCTGAGATGTGCTCGAGAGTTTCCTGAGCGCTGCGTTTCATGCGCTCGACTTCCTCCTTGCGCAGGTCAATCTGGGCCTGCTGAGCCTCGAGATTCGTGCGGGTGGTTTCGAGCTCGTTGCGTGTGCGCTGGTTTTCGCTCTGCTGCTGGTTGAGCTGGAGCTCACGCTGCTTCATCTTGGCCTCTATTGACTGAATCTTGGACATGCGCTGGTTAGCCTGGCGTTCGGCTTCATTCTTGATTTTCAGTTCCTCAGCCTTAGCTTCCATCAATTTTTCCTTCTTGAGGGCTTCTGCGTCACGTTCAGCATCTTGAATTATGAGCTTTGCACGGCTCTGAGCCATTGATTTCTGAACCATCACGGCGGCAATCACACCAATGGCGAGACATACAATGGCAACGGTTACTACGATT